>CAZRSM010000057.1:0-22651 GCA_964602755.1 uncultured Planctomycetales bacterium | reverse complement strand
CCGATCTGGCGCTGCTGCTGGCCAGCTATGGCCAGGACGCCGGCGGCGACCAGAACTGCGACGGGGTAACCGATCTGGAAGACCTGGCCGACCTGCTGGCCAACTACGGCTGCGAGCCGTAACCGGCCCGGCCGCTGCCCGTACTGCTCAGCCCTTGACGGCTCCCAGGCTCAGGCCGCCGACGAACTGCCGCTGGGCCACGAAGAACAGCACGATGCACGGCAGCATGGTCACGATGCTGGCGGCCATCAGCAGGTTCATGTCCGAGAAGTCGCCGTACTGGTTCTGAAACTGGTTCAGCGCCACCGCCAGCGTCATGTTCTCTTCGCTCTGCAGGTAGATCAGCGGGCCGAGGAAGTCGTTCCACACGCCGATGAAGGTGAACACGGCGGTGATGGCGATGACCGGCTTGCACAGCGGCAGCATGATCCGCAGCCAGATGCGCAGGTGCCCGCAGCCGTCGATGCGGGCGGCCTCGACCAGCGCCTCGGGTATCTGCGCGAAGAACTGCCGGAACATGAAGATGAAGAACGGCGTGCCGAAGAAGGCCGGCACCACCAGCGGCAGGATGGTGTCGATCCATCCCAGCCAGCGGAACAGGATGAACATCGGGATCATCGTCACCTGCATCGGCAGCATCATGGTGGCGATCATCAGGATGAAGGCCCCGTCGCGACCCCGGAAGCGCAGCCGCGCGAAGGCATATCCGACCAGGCTGCACGAGATCACCTGGCCGACGACGCACAGCGTGGTGATGATCACCGTGTTGGCCAGGGCGTCCAGAAAACCGGTCCACGGCTGGCTGCCCATCCGCCGCAGCGCCGCCGGATAGTTGCCGAACTGCGGGTCGGAGGGGATCCAGTTGAAGGTCTGGGCGCTGGCGGCGGCGCTGGCCTCGGCCGACGTCGCCAGGCTGGTGACCAGCATCCAGTAGAAGGGAAAGATCATCGCCACCGTGCCCAGCAGCAACAGCAGCAGTGCCAGTGCCCGCCCCGGCGTCCAGCCGCCGACGGGCCGGGGCTCTGACGGGCGGACGGTCGTAGCTGGAGGTGTCGGTTGCATGAGCGTGCGCCTACCCCCTCAATCCCTCAATCCCTCAATCCCTTAATCCCTTAATCCCTCAGTCCCTCAGTCCCTTCATCCCTTCAGTGCCTCGTAGTACACGTAGCGCCGGCTGCCGCGCATGACGGTCAGCGTGAGCGCCAGCACGATCACCAGCAGCAGCCAGGCCATCGCCGAGGCGTAGCCCATGTTGTGCAGCGGGAACGCCTGGCGGTAGAGGTAGAAGACGTAGAAGTGCGTGGCGATGCCCGGTCCGCCGCCGGTCATGATGTAGACCTGCGTGAACACCTGGAACGAGCCGATGATGGCCATGATGACGTTGAAGAAGATGACCGGGCTGAGCATCGGCAGGGTCACGTTGCGGAAGCGCTTCCAGCCGCCGGCGCCGTCTATCTCGGCGGCTTCGTAGAGGTCTCTGGGGATGCCCTTGAGGCCGGCCAGGTAGATCATCATCGTGCCGCCGATGAGCCACAGGTTGATGATGGCGAAGCCGGGCACGCCCCAGGTGTTGGCGTCTTTCTCGAAGAAGGCCGGCGTGTGCAGGCCCAGGGGTTGCAGCAGCGGATCGAGCAGCACGCGCACCAGGCCGTGGTCATAGCTGAACAGCCACTTCCACATGATCGCCATGCACACGACGGCCAGCACGCTCGGCAGATACCAGATGGCCCGGAAGATGCCCACGCCGCGGTAATCGCGGCACAGCAGCAGTGCCGCGCCCAGGGCGACGATCTGGCTGCTGGGCACCGCCAGGATGGCGTACCACACCGTGACGTAGAGCGCCCGGCGGAACACGCGGTCATAGAGCAGCAGCTCGCGGAAGTTGTCCCAGCCCACCCACTCGGCCTTGTCGAGCGTTACCAGACCGCTCCAGCGCGAGAACGCCAGCAGCAGCGACAGGACGATCGGGAAGGCCATGAAGGCGCAGAAGCCGATCACCCAGGGGCTGACCATGCTCATGCCGGCCAGCTCGTCGGCCAGGGCGAGTTTGCCGGGTCGGTTGCGCCACCAGCGCCAGCCGGCCAGGAGCACGATCAGCGCCAGCGGCGCAGCGATTGCGATGGTGATCTGTCGCCAGGGCACGCGCGGATAGCGTTTGGCCAGGGCGGTCGGCTGGCGGTTGGCGCGCCATTCGCGCTCGGTGGCGGCCATGGCCTCGGTGACCGGTCGTCCCAGCTTGAAGACCTCTTCGACGTGGGTCTGGAGCTGGGCCAGATATTTGGGATTGCTGGGCCACTCGATGGGCTGGGCGATCTCGGCCGCCGCGATGAAGGCCGCATCGTTGGCCGGCTTGACGTCGGGGTTGGCGAAGCACGGGCTGTTCGCCACGCTGCGCAACACCGGGATTGCCAGGCCGGTTTCGCAGATGTGCTCCTGTCCGCGGCGGCTGCAGAGGTACTTGAGCAGGCGCCAGCTCTCGCGGGGGTGTTTGTTCTGGGCGGACATGGCCCAGGCCACGGTCAGCACGCCGTTGGCCGGCGGGTGACCCTCGGCATGCGGCAGCGGGGCGAAGTCCCAATCGAAGCTGGTGATGCGGCGATAGCTGGGCACCTTCCAGCGGCCGTAGGGACCGGCCATGCCGACGTTGCCGGCCAGAAACGGTTCCTGCCCGGTCTCCAGTTGCGTCTTGGCGCTCAGCAGCGTGCGCTGTTCGTCGAAGAACCACGAGCGCAACCGCTCGAGCGCCGCCACCACCTGCGGATCGGTGAGCCGGAACTCCTCGAAGCCCGGCGCGGCGAAGTCCAGCCCGTAGGTGAACAGGTAGATGCGGACCATCACCGGCCAGGTCACGAAGTCGGCTCCGTAGCAGCCCGGCAGCCGGCCGATGGCCTGGGCCGCGGCGTGAAACTCCTCCCAGGTCCAGCCGTCCTTCGGCGGCAGCGGTACGCCGGCCCGGCGGAAGAGGTCCTTGTTGTAGTAGAAGCCGACGGTGGTGAAATCCTTGGGCAGGCCGTAGAGCGGCCCGGCACCTACACGCTGGCCGTCGAAACGAAAGGCCCGCACCACCGGCTGGAAGAAGTCGGCCAGGTCGACAGTCTCGACGCCCGCGGCCTGGTCGGCCTGAATCAGCGGCTCGATCTCCGCCAGCAGGCCCTTGGATGCCAGGTCGGGCAGGCGCTCGTAGTCGAGATAGAAGACGTCGGGCGGATCGCCGGCTGCCAGCATCGTCTGGAGCTTGGTTGCCAACTGGCCCGGCGACCCGACGTTGGTGCGTACCACCTTGATGTCCGGGTTGAGCCGTTCGAAGTCGGCGATCAGGCCGGCGACGATCTCGTCCTCGTTCTTGTCGCCCCAATGCAGCACGGTGAGCTGCACCTGACCCTCGACCACCTGCACTCGCTGGCCGCGCTGGATGACCCACCAGATCGACCACAGCAGCAGGCCGGCCGCCGCCGCGGCCGCGAGCCAGCGCATCAGCCGGCCGACCAGATTGACAAGTCCGGTTATCATGCCCAACGCGAGTGCGAGAAAACTGACGGCCCGCTCGCCGCAGCCACCGGGGCCACGCGGCGGCCGTCGCGGCTGGAGTATAATTTCGCCCATGAACGCGAGCAAACCACGACCAACCGACGCGGCCGCCGATCGCGGCACTACCCGTACGGGTTGCGCCGCTTTGCGCTATCGGGCCGGCGCGAGGCGAGCGCTGGCCGGCAGCGCCGCGGTGCTGCTGCTGTGGCTGACTTCTCTGCCGGCGCTGGCCGACTGGCCGCCGGCGCCGCGGCTGGAGCGCCCGGCGCAAGACACCGTCACGCTGCTGCCGTCATCGATCAGCGCCCGGCCGCGCGGGCGCGGACTGTGGGACGTGACGTTCCGCTTCCGGCCTCAGCAGCCCGCCAAGCGCGTCAACCTGGCCGGCAGCTTCAACGGCTGGAGCGCCCAGGCCGAGCCGCTGACCGGGCCGGACGCCGACGGCTTCTGGACGGTCACCACCGTGCTGGGGCCCGGCCGCTACCAGTACAAGTTCGTGCTCGACGGACGGCGCTGGGTGCCCGACCCGCTCAACCCGCAAAAAGCGCCCGACAACTTCGGCGGCTTCAATTCGGTGCTGGTGCTGGGCAAGCTGGCTGCGATGAGCAAGTCGGATGCCAGTCTCGGCGACGGCCGCATCAGCGCCCTGGGCTGCTACCACGACCCGGCCCGCACGCTCTATTTCCAGACGCTCGGGCCGCGCCAGGCCCTGGTGCGCTTCAGGACGCTGGCCCACGACGTGCAGCGCGTCTGGCTGGTGGTGCGCGACGGCCCCCGGGTGGCGATGCACGTGACCCTGCGCGGGCCGCTGTTCGATACCTGGGAAGCCCGGGTGACGCTGCCGCCGGCTGTGGCTGAAGGCAATTTACAATACACTTTCGTCATGCAGGACGCCGAGGCACGAGGCTGCTGCCCCGAGGACTACCGCGCCGCGCTGGCGCCGCAGCGCGTCTTCGATGCGCCCGACTGGGCGCTCGATGCGATCTGGTATCAGATCATGCCCGATCGCTTCCGCAACGGCTGTAAGGCCAACGATCCCGACCCGGTGCGCCCGTGGACCAGCGAGTGGTTCTCGCCTTCCCCCTGGGAGCAGGCCAGCGGGCAAAGCTTCTACGAGTATTACGTCTTCCACCGCCTCTACGGCGGCGACATCCAGGGCATCGAGCAGAAGCTGGACTACCTCAAGAGCCTGGGCGTCAACGCCATCTACCTCAACCCCATCTTCCAGGCCCCTTCGCACCACAAGTACAACGCCTGCTCGTACCTGCACGTCGACGAGCACCTCGGCCAGGTGGGCGACTACCAGCGCATCAGCGCCGCCGAAGATCTGCTCGATCCGGGCACCTGGCAATGGACCGCCTCCGACCGCATCTTCCTGGACTTTCTCAAGAAGGCCCATGCTGCCGGCATCCGCGTGATCATCGACGGCGTCTTCAACCACGTGGGGCGCTGTCATCCGGCCTTCCAGGACGTGCTCAAGCGCGGCCGGCAGTCGCCGTACGCCGACTGGTTCGACGTGATCTCGTGGGAGCCGCTGAAGTATCGCGGCTGGGCCGGGCACGACTCGCTGCCGGTTTTCAAGAAGAGCGCCGACGGCTTCGCCAGCGAGACGCTCAAGCAGCACATCTTCAACGTCACGCGCCGCTGGATGGACCCCGACGGTGACGGCGACCCCAGCGACGGCATCGACGGCTGGCGGCTGGACGTGCCCAACCTGGTGCCGGCGCCGTTCTGGGTCGAGTGGCGCCAGCTCGTCAAGAGCATCAATCCGCAGGCCTACATCACCGGCGAAATCTGGGACCGGGCCGACCTGTGGCTCGACGGCCGGCATTTCGACGCCGTGATGAACTACGAGTTCGCCCGGGCGGTCGTAGCCTGGGCCTTCAACCGCAAGCGCAAGATCACCGTCAGCGAGCTGGACCGCAAACTGGCCGAGCTGCGGCTGGCGTACCCGTCGAAGGCCAATTACGTCGTGCAGAACCTGCTCGACAGCCACGACACCGATCGGCTGGTCTCGATGGCCCTCAACCCCGATCGCGCCTACGACGCCATGAACCGCGTCCAGGACGACAACCCCGACTACGACAATTCCAAGCCCGGCCCGGCCGAGTATCGCCGCGCCCGGCTGGCGGTGCTGCTCCAGATGACCTACGTCGGGGCACCCATGATCTACTACGGCGACGAGGTGGGCATGTGGGGGGCCGACGATCCTACCAATCGCAAGCCCATGCTGTGGGAAGACCTCCAGCCCTATGAGAAGCCCGAGGAAAACCACGTCGTGACCGACCACCTGGCCTTCTACCGCCAGGTGATCGCCCTGCGCAACGGCCACAGCGCCCTGCGCCGCGGCGATTTCCAGACCCTGCTGGTCGACGATGAGTCCGACGTGTGGGCTTATCTGCGGGCCGACCGGCACGAGCGCATCATCGTCGTGCTCAACGGCAGCGACCGGGACCGCACCGTGCGCCTGGCGCCGCCGGAGCAGGCTGCGGCCGCCGGCTGGCACGTGCTGCTGGGGCCGGCGGACGCCGTGTCGGCGACCGGGCGGCAGTTGACGGTTCGGGTACCGCACGTGGCGGGCGTGGTGATCGGGCAGCGAATAGCGGATTGACAACAGCGAATCGTTGCGCAGCGGAGGCGGCGCGGCCGCGTGGCACGACAATTCGCTGTTGGCAACTCGCCCCTCTGTATCGACTGTTCTACCCCTCGACGTTCAGCGAGGGCAGCTCCTGGCTGTCGGGCTGGTCGCAGTTGGGGGGCGAGGCGTTGGGGGGTGTGGAAGGCTGGTCGGGTTGGCCTTCACGGGTCAGCTTCTCGATCAGCAGGGCCCAGGTTTCGCGCTGATGGCGCAGGATGCGCGGGGCATCCTCGGCGGCCTTGAGGTCGCGGTGCAGGTTGGCGTCGATCAGGCGGCGGTAGATGAAGTCATACAGGGCCGCCATCTGGTCGACCAGCTCGGGGTTGACCTCGCGGCGCAGGCCGTTGTTCAGCTCGAGCACGATCCGCTGCGCCCGATCGAAGGCGTTGAACATGCCTTCCCAGTCACCGGCCTTGAGCGCGTCGATGCCCTTGAGCGTGAAGCGCACGCCCCCGTCGAGCAGCATGAGCTGCAACTGCTCGGGCGGAGCGGTCATCACCGCGTTCTTGAGATACTCCTGAGAGGCTTGGGCTGGGTTCTTCATGTCCACCTGATCGGTTGTTGGTCAAGCAAGCTGAATCGCGTCTGGTTCTTTGGTTGTTTGCCGATAATCGCCAGTGTTCCTTCTCAGACTCGAGCACCAGGGGCCGGTCGGGTACCGGCGGCCACCACGGACCATGCGACCTAGCCGCCCAGCGTGTAGCTGCCGGCCAGTGACTGCAACTGGGCCAGCGCGTTTTGCTGCGACTGCATGGCGGCCAGGGCCGACTCCATGGCCGCGAACTGCCGCTGGAGCCGCAGCCGCTTGCTCTCGAGCAGCTCGTTGAGCTGTTCGACGCGGCTGTTGAGTATGTCCTTTTGCCTGTCCAGAACCTTGTTACGCCGCGGGATCAGGCCGTCGGGGTCGGTGATGGCCTCCAACTGCTCCTTGAGCACCGCCGCGAAGCCCTCCTCCTCGGCGGTGAAGAACTCGATGACGCTGTCGCGGTTCTCGTCGAGGGCCTGCTCGAACTTGTCCTGGTCGAACGTCAGCTCGCCGCCGCTGTAGCGGATGCCCAGATCGGAGAGCCGCATGATCGCTCCGCCGGCGGTGTAGGTGTTACGCACCACCAGGCGGGTGAGCCGCCGTTCGATCATCTGCACCGTGCCGTCGCCCAGCAGTACGCCGCGGGTTTCGGTTTCCGGGTCGTAGCTGTCGTATTCATCGATGCGGCCCAGGGCGTCGTTGAAGCTGTCTATCATGCCCTGGACGGCGTCGATGATGGCCTGGTCGTCGCGGGCGACGGTAACCGTGACCGGCTGGTCCGAGACGCCGGCCAGGTCGATGGTCAGCCCCGGCACGACGTCGCTTATGGTGTTGGTGCTGCTGGTGATCACCACCCCCGAGGACGGATCGCTGCCCAGCAGTACGCGGGCGTCCTGGGCCTTCGAGAGCGTGCTGAAGTCCAGCCCGGACACCAGCAGCTCGCCGGCGGCGCCGCTGGCACTGGAGGTCAGTTGCAGGCGGTACGGGGCGGTATCAGTGCCGTCGTTGAGCACGCTGGCCGAGACGATGCCGCCGCGCTGGTTGATCTGTGACACCAGGTCGTCGAGCGTCTCGCGGCCGCTGAGGGTGATGCTGATTTCGTAGCTGCCGTCGAGTGAGCCGGTTTCGGAGGAGCCGGCGATGTTGAGGTCGCTGGCGGCCGATCCGCTCTGATCGCTGATCGCCAGCACGCCGTCGCCGCCGTTGGTGTCCTCGATCAGCAGACCGTCACCGGTGTCGTTGATGCGGGCGACCACGCCGAAGTCGGCATCGGCGTTGATGGCGGCGATGATGTCGCCCAGCGTTTCGATGTCGGCCGCGGCCAGGTCGATGGTGCGGCTCTGGCCGAGCGTGTTGGTGATCTGGATGGTGCCCAGGTTCAGGCCGTGGCCGTTGTTGAGCCGGGCTATGTCGGTGTTCTCGGCGATGTACTGGAGCTGGAGATTGACGCTGCGCAACTCGGCCGCGGGCGTGTCGGTGGCCAGGCCCAGGTCGGCCGCGAAGGTGCCATAGCCGGCGACGTCGCTGATGCTGATCGGCGAGGTGCCGTCGCTGCTGCGCACGATCAGCCGGGTGCCGGTCTGGTCGAAGGCAGCTTCGATGCCCAGGCCCTCGTCCCGGGAGACCTGGTTGATGCGATCGACCACCTGCCCCAGCGTCTCGACATCGCTCAGATCGAGCGTGACGCTGCCGGTGGCGGTGGTGATACGGATGCGGCCCGGCTCGAAGCCGCTGCCGCCGTTGAGCGTGTGCAGCAGGGCGCCGTTGAGGCCGCCGATGATCCGCCGGCCGGCGACGGTGGCGTCGTAGGTGCCCTCCTCGAAGCCCAGGTCGCGCAGGGCGGCCGAGTCGTTGAGGGCCGTAAGTTCGATGGTGCCCGGCCCTTCGATCACCAGGCGGGTGCCGTCGATGCGGGCGGTGATCGAGCCGTCGTTGTCGCTGGCATGGTTGATGGCCGCCAGCACGTCGGCCAGCGTCTCGACGTGCACGATGCCGCGGCCGTCGATCTTGCCGAACTCCGACTCGCCGGCGATGCCCAGGTCGCGGGCCGCGTGGCCGCTGACATCTTCGATCTTCAGGCTGCGCTCGCCGGTGTCTTCGCCGCTGTAGGCGATTACCAGCCGGTTCTCGCTGAGCGTGACCGTCAGGCCCTCGACGCTGCCCTCGATGGCCTGCTTGACGTCGTTGACGGTGCGCAGGTTGCGCAGGTCGATCTGCGTCTGGTGCTTCTGGCCGTGTTCGTCCTCGGTGGTGATACGGATCACGCCGGCATCGACGCCCTGGCCGTGGTTGAGCCGGGCCAGGGTGGTCTCGGGCTTGATCAGGCCGCTGAGATCGACGCTCATGCCGTTGATGGCAAAGTCGCCGCCGCTGCGCGCGTGTCGCAGGCCCAGGCCCTGGTTGAGCGCCTCCAGCGGCGTATAGCTGCCCAGGGCAACCAGCGTGTCGCCTTCGAGCCGCCCGTTGGCGGCGTAGGTGCGCCCCGGACCGAAGCCCAGGTCGGCGGCCACGTGTCCGCTGCCGACTTCGCGGATGCGCAGCTCGGCCCCGGTGGTCTCGACCAGCACCAGCCGATCGTCGCGCAGCTCGGCCCGCACGTCGATCCCGGCGGCGTTGATCCGGCTGACCACATCGCCCAGGGTCTGGGCATCGGTCAGCGAGATGGCCGCCACGGCGCCCGAGCCGTCGATCAGTTCGAAGGTCCCGCGCTGCACGCCCTGATAGCCGTTGAGCTCGTCGAGGCTCAGGTCGCGGTTGACCCGGGCGCGGTAGGACTCGATGAATACCTCGCCGGGGGGCAACTGCATGTCGCGGCCGACGAAGCCTCGGCTGACCACCTGGTGCGTGGTAGCCAGGGCCTGCACGACGAAGCTGTACGAGCCGGGGGCGGCGCCGCTCTCGGCGACCGCGTTGAGCACGTCGCTGTTGGACGTGCTGGCGGTGCTGGTGCGGAAAAAGTCGGGTCGACTCAGCGAGGTGAGCTTGGCCACCACCGCGCTGATCCGCGCAGAAAGGTCCATATAGGCCGTTTTTTGCGCGTCGATATTGCCGATGCGGCTGAGCAGCCGGTCGCGGGGTCGGGCCTCGTACGTGAGCAACTGCTCGATCAACTGGTCGTAGTCGATGCCCGAAATCAAGCCTATACCGGAACTTATGGTTCCCACGGCGGTCCTCCTGGGTCCGCAACGCCGGCGGAGCGGCTGCGCCGCCGACCGGCTGCGTCTCTCATCGGCCATATCAGGAGCAAGCTGGATTCCACAAACTGGACAGCCCGCCACCCGGCCCGCAGAATCGCCAGGGGCGCCAACCCGTAGGGTGGGCACCGCCCACCACGATGACGGCCGGATGTAGGGTGGGCACTGCCCACCACGAAGACTGCAGGGTGGGCATCGCCCACCACGATTGCCGACGACGCGGGTGGCATGTGTTCGCGGGCTTCGACCTCCCTATGGTCCCCCCTGGAAGGGGGGACGGTGGGGGGCGCAGTCGTGGCGGGAGCTGGACAAGAATGTTGCGGCGCGCCGGCCGCCAAACTCCCCTACCTTTCAGCGAGGGGCTGGGGGAGGGTCGAGGCCGCGAATGAAGAATGGCGAATGGCGAATTGTCCGCTCGTAGGGTGGGCACTGCCCACCACGAAGACTGCCACGGGCAGGCGTCGGCTTGTCCGTGCGAGAACACCAGGGTGGAGGTGAGTTTGTCTGACCAGCCGTCTAACACTGCCGATCCGCTGGCCGCCTGTTCGGCCGTGCTGACGCACCACTGGCTGGTCAAGCGGCGGGGTGGCGAGCGCGTGCTCGAAGCCCTGCGCGAGCTGCTGCCACGGGCCCCGATCTACACGCTCATCTACGATCCGGCCGGCTTCGAACCCGCGCCGCCACAGGCTCCCGCGTGGCAACGCTGGCAGCCGGGCGCGGTCGAGGTCCACACCTCGCCGCTGCAACGCCTGCCGCTGGCTCGGCGGCACTATCCCAAGCTGTTGCCGCTGCTGCCGGCGGCGGCCCGGGCCGTGAAGCTGCCGGAAGTGGATCTGGTGGTCTGCTCTGATGCCGCCATCGCCAAGGCCATGACGCCGGCGCGGGGCAGCGTCGTGGTCTGTTACTGCCATTCGCCGATGCGCTACGTGTGGGACCTGGCCGATACGTACGCCGCGACGCTGCCGGCGGCGCTGCGACCGTTGTGGCCGGCGCTGGTGCGCTCCCTGCGCCGGGCGGACCGCCGGGCTGCCGACCGCGTGGACTGCTTCGTGGCCAACTCGCGCCACGTGGCCGACCGCATCGCCCGTCACTACCAGCGCCAGGCCGAAGTGGTGCATCCGCCGGTCGAGCTGCCGCCGGCGCCGGCGACCGGACCGCGCGAGGACTACTACCTGTGCGTCGGCCAGCACGTGCCCTACAAGCGGCTCGACCTGGCGGTGGCCGCCTGCCGGCGCCTGGGTCGGCGGCTGGTGGTGGTCGGCGAAGGGCCGGACGTGCAGCGGCTGCGGCCCCAGGCCGACCAGCGGCTGCGCTTCGTCGGCTGGCTGGACGAGGCCCGGCTGGCCGAGCACTATCGCCGCGCGCGGGCGCTGCTGTTTCCCGGCGAAGAGGACTTCGGCATCGTGCCGGTCGAAGCGATGGCCCACGGATGCCCGGTGATCGCCTACGGTGTGGGCGGGGCCACGGAGACGGTGGTCGATGGTCGCACCGGCCTGCTGTTCGAGCAGCAGACCGTCGAATGTCTGTGTGCCGCGCTGCGGCGCTTCGAGCAGATGACCTTCGATCCGCTCGTCATGCACGCCGAGATGCAGCGTTTCGGTCGGCGGCGCTTCCTGTCAGCGATGCGGGCCGTCCTGCAGCGGGCGCTGCAGCGTGGCCGGCGGCGCTAGCCGTGGCAGCGCTCACGGCCGGTAGCCGAGCAGGTCGTAGAGCTCCTGGCGGGTCTGCATGTCGTCGAGCAGGGCCTTCTGGGTGCCCCTGCGGCGCAGCTCGGCGAGGGCGCGCTCCATGGCCTTCATGGCGACGCGTTGCAGCGTGACCGGGAAGATCACCATCGCGTAACCCAACTCGGACAGCTCGTCGACGCTCAGCAGCTCCGACTTGCCGAACTCGGTCATGTTGGCCAGCAGGGGGGCCGGCACGTCGCGCGCGAAACGGGCGAACTCTTCACGGTCCTTGAGCGCTTCGGGAAAGATGGCATCGGCCCCGGCCCTGAGGTAGGCATGGGCCCGCTCGACCGCGTCGTCGTACGAGGTCACGCCGCGCGCGTCGGTGCGGGCGATGATCAGAAACCCGGGGTCGCGCCGGGCCTGTGCCGCGGCGGCGATGCGCAGGCAGAACTCATCGGCCGGCACCAGCTTCTTGCCGCCCAGATGGCCGCAGCGTTTGGGGAACTCCTGGTCCTCCAGGTGCAGGCCCGCCAGCCCGGCCCGCTCATACTCCTCGACCGTGCGGGCGGCGTTCTCGGCGGCGCTGCCGAAGCCCGTGTCGGCGTCCATGATGATCGGGATGCTGGTGACCGCCGCGCAGCGCGTGGCGTGGTAGGCGGCCTCGGTCAGCGTGGTCAGCCCCACGTCGGGCACGCCGACCACGCTGTTGGAGAGCACCGCCCCTGAGAGGTACATGGCCTCGAAGCCCAGCCGCTCGATCAGCCGGGCCGAGAGGGCGTTGATTGCCCCGGGCATGGCCACCGTGTGATCGGCGATCAGCGCTCGCAACCGCGCACCTGGCGATTGATTGGCTTGTGTCATGGTCTTGAGAACCCTCGCGTTTCAACGCCGGTGTTCGTTTTGACAGTCATCGTGGTGGGCAGCGCCCATTGCGAATGCAGCCCTGGTGCCTTTGTGCCTGAGTGCCCGCCCCACCAACCGTCCCCCCTTCCAGGGGGGACCACAGGGGGGTCGAAGCCGGCGAACACGCGCCGCCGGCGGAAAGCCGCGCCGCCGGGCGGATGCGGCTTCTCAATCCCTTAATCCCTGAATCCCTCAATCCCTTTCCCTGCGCGCCTTGTTCGCTGGTGGGCGATGCCCATCCTGCGGGCGGCCAATTCGCCATTGTTCATTCGCGGCCTCGACCCTCCCCCCGGCCCCTCCCTGAAAGGGAGGGGAGTTGTGCGCCGCCCGCGCTTCTATCCGCCCACGTGCTGTTTGATCCACTCGGTGGTCACCGACTTGGGCCGCGTGATGGGCGCTCCGATGCCGCGGTTGAGGATGAGCTGGGCACACATGCCCACGGCGCGCGATACGCCGAAGATGGCGGTGTAGAACGGGGCTTCCTTGACTCCCAGGGCGTACATCAGCACGCCCGAGAGGGCGTCGACGTTGGGATTGGGGTTCTTGGCCTTGCCCTGTTCCTTGAGCACCTCCGGGGCCACCTTGAGCATCTGCTTGGCGAGCTGGAACAGCGGCTCGTCGGGGCAGGCCTGCTCGGCGAAGTTGTAGCAGGCGGTATAGCGCGGGTCGGTGCAGCGCAGGACGGCGTGCCCGAAGCCGGGGATCACCTGACCGGAGTTGAGGTGTTCCCACAGATAGTCGCGCAACTGCTGCTCGCTGGGCACGCCCTTGAACTTCTCGAAGATCTGCAACTGGAACTTCAGGGCGTTCTGGTTGGCCAGACCGTGCAGCGGGCCGGCCAGGCCGTTGAGGCCGGCCGAGACCGCGTAATAGGCGTTCGATAGCGCCGAGCCGGTGGTGTGGCACAGGTTGGCGCTGACGTTGCCGCTCTCGTGGTCGGCGTGCAGGTTGAGATAGAGCCGGAACAGGTTGGCCAGGTTGCCGCTCTCGTCGGGCACGCCCATCATGTGGCTGAAGTTGGCCGACCAGTCCTTGTTGGGATCGCGCTCGATGAGCTTGCCGTCCTTGTAGCGGATGCGATAGACGCCGGCGGTGAGCGTCGGCATCTTGGCCAGCAGATCGAGGGCGTCTTCGAGGTACCAGATCCAGTATTCCTCACGCGGCAGGCCGCGGGCATAACGCGGGCTGAAGTGCGAATACTTCTCGAGCGCCAGCAGCCCCAGGCTCTGGAGCGACATGGGGTGCATGGTGCTGGGCGCCGCCCGCAACATGCGGAACACGTAGTCGGGCACGTCGGCCCGCACGGCCAGCTCGTCCTGGAGCCACTTGAGCGACTTCTCGTCGGGCAGCTCGCCGGTCAGCAGCAGCCAGAACATCTCCTCGGGCGTGCGGTCGACCAGCTCGGCCAGCGGGCGGCCACGGATGATCAGGCCGGTGTCAGGGCTGACGGTCGAGGTGTCGCACACCAGCGCCCGTACGCCGCGCAGGCCGCCATAGACTTGCGAGACGGTGATTTCGGAGACGACCTTGTCGCCGTGTTCGCTGACGAGTCGGCGGACTTCTTCGCGATAGGCCGGCAGCTTTTCGGCCAGCACCTCTCTGAGCGTTGCCATCAGGACCACTCCCAAGTGGATTTGATTTATGGTTTCATGAACGCGGTCACGATACGAACGTCTCCGGGCTCCGCCCGACCGGGGGCGGAGCGGAGCAGGTAGCCGCTGTTGTGCCTTGCCGGTCCGCCGGTGCCGGTTGGCGCGGGGCGGGCCGGAGTATTGCTCAGCCGCGCTTTTCGATCGGCACGAAATGCCGCTCGGGCGGCCCCTGGTAGATCTGGCGCGGGCGGTAGATGCGGGCCTTGGGATTGAGCCGCACCTCGCGCCACTGGGCGATCCAGCCGGGCAGCCGGCCGATGGCGAACATCACGGTGAACATGTTCACCGGGATGCCGATGGCCTTCATGATGATGCCGCTGTAGTAGTCGACGTTGGGGTAGAGTTTGCGCTCGATGAAGTACTCGTCGCTGAGGGCCACTTCTTCGAGTCGCTTGGCCAGATCGAGCAGCGGGTCTTCGATGCCGAGCTTGGCCAGCACCTTGTCGCAGGCTTTCTTGATGATCTGGGCCCGCGGGTCGAAGTTCTTGTAGACGCGGTGACCAAAGCCCATCAGCTTGACGTTCGAGTCCTTGCGCTTGACGCGCTCCAGGAACGATTCGAGCGACTCGCCCGATTCGTGCAGATCGCTGAGCATCTTGATCACCGCCTGGTTGGCTCCGCCGTGCAGCGGTCCCCACAGCGCGCAGACACCGGCGGCGATCGAAGCGTACAGGTTGGCCTGGCTCGAACCGACCATGCGCACGGTCGAAGTCGAGCAGTTCTGCTCGTGGTCGGCGTGCAGCAGGAACAGCAGGATCATGGCCTGCACGATGTCGGGGTCCGGCTCATAGTAGTCGTTGGGCCGGCTGAACATCATGTGCAGGAAGTTGGGCGTGTATCGCAGGTCGGGCCGCGGATAGACGAACGGCTCGCCGATCGACTTCTTGTAACTGAAGGCCGCGATGGCCCGCACCTTGCTCATCAGCCGCGCCACGCAACGCAAAAAGCCCGGGTCGTCCGGAGCGGCGACCTCGGGCTGATAGCAGCTCAGGGCGTTGATCATCGCCGAGAGCACGGCCATGGGGTGGGCATTCGGCGGGAAGCCCTCGAAGTGGTGGCGCATGCCTTCGTGCAGGAACTGGTACTCGTTGATGTATCCGCGGAACTCATCGAGCTGCTGCTGCGTGGGCAGCTCGCCGAAGATCAGCAGATAGGCCACTTCGATGAAGGTCGCGTTCTCGGCCAGCTCCTCGATCGGATAGCCGCGATAACGCAGAATGCCCTTCTCACCGTCGATGAAAGTGATCCTGCTTTCGCACGAACCGGTGTTGCCGTAGGCCTCGTCGAGCGTGATGATTCCCGATTGCGCCCGCAGCCTGGTGACGTCTACCGCAAGCTCGTGTTCGGTACCCTCCACCACCGGCAACTCGTACGTCTTGCCACGAACCGTCAGCGTCGCTGTCTCTGCCATGATCACACCTGGAGTAGATTACCTTGGGAAACCCCTGTCAGTTCACTATCCCGCTTGCACGATCAGGCCCTTCCCAGCACACGGCCCGTGCTACCCCCGTCATGCGTGTTGCCTGAGAACAACGGCTCGCCGGTTCAGTCACACAGTGTATCAAATGCCAGCAATTCGGCCACGTTTTCCAGCTCGTGAAAACTCAAGGCCATGTTGACGATACGGTCGGCGGTCTGGTCGCTGACCACGCCGGCGGCCAGCTTGCGGAACTTGGCGATCACCTCTTCGTCGGTCATCGGATTGCCGGCATGCCCGCGCGGGTAGGTGACCTTCTTCTCCAGCGTCCGCCCGTCCTTGAGCCTGACGATCAGCTTGTTGGGAATGCCGTCGGGATAGCCGGCATTGCACTCGTCAGTCTCGACAATCCTGATCTTGTCGAGCAGGCCCAGGATCCGGGGATCGCGGATGTTCTCGTCGGAAAAGCTCTCGCGTGTCACGTCGCCGTCGCGCAGGGCCACCGCCACGCAATAGCCCATGCTGTGGTCGGCGGTTTCGCGGCTGGTCGGCCGCCACTTCTCCGGCTCGCTGCCGATGATGCTCACCGCCGCCTCGAAGCTCTCGATCAGAATGCTCTCGATGTTGTCGATGTCGCCGATCTGGTCACGCAGTTGCAAGGCGGCGTCGATGGCCGACTGCGAATGGTACTCGGCCGGCCAGAACTTGATGTAGGTCTTGTTGATCATCCATTCGTCCGGCTCTTTGCTCCAGGCCAGCTCGAACGGACCGGTGACCATCTTGAACAGCCCCTTGGGCCCTTCGAAGATCTCATTGGGCCCGGTCATGCCCAGCCGCGCCAGGTTGGCGGCGAAGATGCCGTTGCGGGCGGCGTTCGAGAAGGCGCAGGCCTTCCAGTCCGAGATCTGCCCGGTGCGCGTCTGGCGGGTGGCGAAGTTGCACACGCCCGCCAGTCCCAGGGCATGCACGGTCTGCTCGACGCTCAGGCCGTAGAGCTTGCTGGCCAACAGGGCGGTCGAAAGCGCGCCGTAGTACACGTGGTCCCAGCCGTGGGCCCGCAGCGAGGCGGCGTCGCACAAGCGGCATTGCAGCTCGTAGCCCAGCACGATCGCGGTCACGATGTCGCGCGGCGCCGCGCCGCGCACCTGTCCCACCGCCCAGGCCGCGGGGATGTTGTCGCTGGGGTGGGCCGGTTCCTTGCTGAGGTAGGTGTCGTTGAAGTCCAGGTAGCGCACCAGCGCGCCGTTGTGAAAGGCCGCCAGGTCGGGGGTGGTGCGGTGCTGCGAGCCGAGCAGGTTGGCGCCGTTCTCGACGCTCACCGCCTTGGCCACCTGCCGCGTTACACGCCCGGGACGCGAGGACCAGGCGCCCAGCGCCGTGCCGATCGAGTCCAGGATGCGCCGATTCACCTCGTGGACGGTTTTCTTTCCGAGCTTGTCGAAACCGGCCTGCTCGGCCCACTTCGAGATGGTTTCAGCTAGTGCAGGCATGATCGCTCCTACTTGTGCGTGCGAACCGCTAGTATCCACCGACTCCAGTGCGCCCGCAAGTATCACGGGTTGCGCATATGTGCAAATCTTGCTCGCCGATGGGCCGACCGCCGGGCGCGGCCGACGCCGGGTAAGGCTAACGCAAGTCGGCATTTACTGCCAGTCGTCGGTCGGCGATAACATGCGTGCATTCGAGCCGCCGGGAACCGCGAGGGTTCCAGGGCGTCTAAGCGCTGGTCGGAGGTGGTGTGAATCACGCTGCGGACGACATTCCGAGCGACGGCGAGCTGGTCCGCCGAGCGCAGGCCGGCGAGTCGGCCGCCTTCGATGTACTGATGATGCGCTATCAGGATCGCGTCTACAACACTTGTTATCGGATGTGCAACAACCGTGAAGACGCCGCCGACCTTACCCAATCTACGTTCCTGCGGGCCTACGAGGCCCTGGGCCGCTTTCGTACCGAGGCGCGCTTCTTCACCTGGCTGTATCGCATCGCCGTCAACCTGGCGCTCACGCATCGCCGGCGGGCCAGGCTGCGTCGCACGCTGTCACTGGTCGGCAGCGACGAGCAGCGGGCCGGCCACGAGCCGGTCGATGCGCACCAGTCCGCTGCGCCGTCCAATCGTCTGCAAGCTCAGGAGCAGCAACGCTTACTGGCCGAGGCGCTGGCGCAACTCGATGAGGAATACCGCGCCGCCGTCGTGCTGCGCGACATCGAAGGGCTGGACTACGCCGCCATCGCCGAGATCCTGGACGTGCCCGTGGGGACGGTCAAGAGTCGTATTTTTCGGGGTCGCATGATGTTGCGCGAGATGCTGGAAACGGCGGAGGAACACGAACGTGACGCCGGTTGAGCCTGACAAACTCGGACCCGACCTGTCGGCCTATCTCGACGGGCAACTCTCGCCGCAGCGTGCGGCCGAGATCGAAGCCCTGCTGGCCGAGTCGCCCGAGGCCAGGCAACTGCTCGAACAACTCCGCGAAACGTCGCAGGCGCTGCGCGGCCTTACACGCCTCGACGCCCCGCCCGAACTGCGGGCGCATCTGCGGGCCGAACTGGTGGGACGGGGCGCAGTGCCCGGTGGCGTGATCCTCGAGCGGCGCTGGCCGGCGATGCTGGCGGTCGCGGCGGCGCTGCTGCTGGCGGTGGGGGGCTGGTGGCTCCTGCAGCCGGTGCACAGTGACAGATCGCCGCTGCTGGCCGAGCGTTCTGCGCCCGAGCCGATCGTGACCGGCGTCCGAAGCACTGAGCAGCCTGCCGATCGGGCGCCGCGGCTGGCGCGGCGTGACGCGCCGGCCGGGCCGCGGAGAGGGGCGGCTGAAGCGCCGGCCGTCGCGGCGGTTTCTCCCGGCGCCGTCGGGGTGGAAGAGCAGGATGCCGAGCGGGGGCCGGAGTTGGCTGTCGAATCGCGGCGTCCCGTCGTCGGCGGCACGGGGATCGCGGCGGCGTCGGATGTATTGTCGCGTCTGATGCAGCTTGGCTACGCGGGAGGCGATGAGGAGGATTTCGAAGCCGCGGAGGAAGTCGCCGCGGCGGACAGCGCGCCGGCGCCGGCCGAGCCGCTGGTGGCGGTCGAGATTCGACCGGCTCAGGCCGAGGCGTATGCCCGGGCCGAGGCCGCGCTGGGGCGCTGGCAGCAGTACACATTGGCGCGGCGCTCGTCGGACGGCGACCGGCGGCTGGTGGTCGAACTGGCGGTTCCGCCGGATGAGTTGGACGACTTGCTGGCCGACTTCGAGACCGCTTTGCCGCAGCAGGTGGCCACGCGCTGGCACACGCCGCGCACCGCGGGCCCCGAAGTAGAGAGCCGCAACCCGGTTTCGGCGATCGGGTTGGCGTCGACCCGTTCGAAAATGCGCGACGTGATGCGCAGTGCCGGCGCCGACCAGCGGCCGCTGGCGCAACCCGCGCCGCCGGGCGGCGCGCGCCGCGGGCGCGCCGTAGCGATGCCGGCCGCCGTATCAGCACGGGCCATGCCGCGCGCGGCCCAGGCGCCGCCCGAGACGGGTTCGTCGGCCGGGTCGCGGCCGGCGCCGCGGACGGTGAGCCAGTGGCTGGCGCAGACGGCGGAGCGCTTCGGGGCGGTATGGGGCGACGTGCTGCGCATGTCGCTCTCGTACGACACCGGGCCGCCCGTATCGGGCGGCGAATCGGGCGACGCGGCGCCCGACGCACCGCAACTGGCGCCCGTACCGGTGCGGGTCATCGTCTTTCCGCCGCCGAAGGCTTCCGGGGATCATCGTTGATCGGGCGGCTTGTGTGCCGCCGATCGTCTACCTGACAGCGGGCGTGCGCTGGCCGCGCAGGAAGGCGAGCAGTGCCGCGCGGTTGGCCTGCCAGGCGCGCCGGGGGTCGATGCCGCGTGGCAGTTCGAGCGTGATGGTGGGGATGTGTTGCTCGCGGCCGGCCCAGGATCCGAAGCTGCCGGGCGTCGGGTAGCCCATCACCGCCCGCAGCGGGTAGCCGTTGCGCGTGCTCAGGAGGGAGGCCAGCTCGCGGGCCGGGCCGTCGTAGTTGACGCAGTGGCGACCGTTGCGGATCGAATGCACCGACAGCACGCGGTTTGGTCGTATGACGCGGATCGCCCGCATCAGGGCTTGCGTTTCGGGCTCGCTGGCGGGTCGCGGGCCGTGCTGGCGCTGGCGGCGCCAGTTGCGGGCCGGAAAGTTGCGGTTGATGTCGACGCCGCGGGCGTTGGTTCGCCGACCGGCCGCCAGGCCGTCCGGGTTGGCCGCCGGCAGAATGGCGACGGTGCGGCCGGACAGCTCGTCGGGGTGGTCGGCGAGGTACTTCATCAGCTCCTGGACGAGGCGATAGCTGGCCGGTTCGTCGCCGTGGATGGCGCCGAAGATCAGCACCCGATCGGACCCGGTACCGAACACATGCAGCACGATCGGGCGGCCCTTGACGGAGTATCCCAGGTGCACGCGGTAGCAGGTGCGCGAGAAGTCGGCAGACACGGGCGAAGCCGGCGTGCTCAATGGAGCAGGAGTATCGCGGCGTGGCGCCGCGGGCGTGACCCGAGGCGCAGTGCTGACCGAATCACAACCAGCGACCACGGCCAGCAGGGCCGCCGCGGTCAGTGCCACCACATTGCGCATGGAGTCTCCCTCTGGTGCGGGGTCGCCGTCCCCGCGGTCAGACCGATTGTTTGAGCCGATACGCGGCCCGCACGATGTCGTCGGGGCGCTCGAGGTCGGGCTGCTCGGCTACGGCCGCCATCACCCACTGGCGGGCGTCGGCGGGCTTGTCGCCCCAACTGACGAGTATTTCGACCGCCACGCGCTGGGCCTCGCTCAGCTCGACCGGGGGCGTCGCCGCCGGCCGATCGACGACGAAGCGTTCGAGCGTGCCCCGCAAGTCGTTGATGATCTGGGCAGCGGTCTTGCGGCCGATCTCGGGCAGGGCGGTGAGCAGGCGGGCGTCGCCGGCTTCGATGGCGGCCGCGATCTGATGGGCCGGCAGCTCCATGGCACGCAGGGCCCTGCGCATGCTGATGCCCTTGACCTTGGTGAAGGCGGTGAAGAAGTCGCGCTCGACCTCGGACAGAAAGCCGATCAGCCGCGGGACGAGCGTGGTGCCGGTGGGCATGCCCTCGAGGTACATCAGCGTGTGCAGGGTCGTGCTCTGGCCCACCAGGCGCTGCAGCGCCTCGCGGGCCGAGGCGGGCACCAGCACCTCGCAGGCCAGATCGCCCACTTCGAGCACCACCCGGTGCCCGTCGAGCGCGACCACGCGTCCACGAATGCGACAGAGCATGGCGGGCTTCTCCAGGCTACGACGACAGTGCGGATTGTGCGCGGAGGATTTCGACTCCGCAAATGGCCACCGCCAGCGCGTCAGCCACGTCGTGCGGCTCGGGCAGGCGCGGCAGGTTGAGCGTGGCGGCAATGGCCCGCTGGACCTGGGCCTTGCTGGCCCGTCCGCTGCCGGTGAGGTGCTTCTTGACGTGCGTGGCGGGGATGTCCAGGACGTTCAGCCCGGCCCGGGCGGCTGCCGCCAGGATCACGCCGCGCCCGTGGGCCATGATGACCGCCGTACGCGGATGACGGTAGTGGGCGTAGAGCTGTTCGCAGGCCAGGGCGGCGGGGGCATGCCGGGCGATGATGCGCGTCAGCTCGTGGTCCAGCTCGAGCAGGCGGTGGTGCAGCGGACTGCGCGGGGCGAGCCGCACCACGCCGGCCTCGATCAGGCGATACGCAGCCGGCCGCTCGCCGGCGGTCAGCACGGCGTAGCCGGTGCAGCGCAGGCCGGGGTCGATGCCCAGCACGCGCGGGCGGTCGGCTACCGGCGAGTTCTCGCTTGGGGCTGCGTGGGGGCGCTTGGCGGCCATGGCACCATCTTGCGCGTTTTTGGCGACGTGGCAACCGCAAGGCGGCGCATGTGTAGACCGATGTGAGAGAAGAAAACCGGACTCCGCCCCGCGATTATGGGACGCTGCCGGACCTGCCGGGAGCCTGGCGATGAGCCTGCCCCGCGGCTGGGGCGCAATTGCAGGGAAGAAACGCGGCCGCGAACCGATCAGTCTCCATGAGGTGCCGGACTGGTGGCAAGGTCATATAATCTTTGGGGCTTGGACGCCAAGCGGGGGTTGGCTGCGGTTCGGCCGCGGTCGCCGCTGTTGTTTTTTTGTGAGCTGCCGGAAAGCGAATTCCGAACCATCGAGGTTGGCAGATGAAACGAGTGCCGAAAGTCGTTGCCGCGGCAGTGCTGCTGCTGTGGTCGGGTCTGTGCGCAGCCGTTGAGCCGTCGCTGCGCGACGCGTACCAGGCGATCCTGCAGGGCAAGTACGATGCGGGACGCAGCGCGCTCGAGCGGCTCCTGTCGCTGCACGAGCGGGCCGAGCAGGCGGCGCGCGTCGAGCAATGGCTCGAGAATTATGAAAAAATCGTCAGCTCGCGAGAGGAACTCAAACGCAAAACGTTCGACTGGAACGTCGAGCAGGCCCGCAAGCAGCTCGAGGAGGGCCGGGTTTATCTGGCGCTGAGCTTTGCGGCTCAGGCGTCGGCTTATGCGGCCGACGAGCAGGAGTTCGCCCAGTCGGAGCTGGTCAAGGCGATCCGGGCCAGGGCGCTGGCCGAGGCCGAGCAGTACTCGCAGAAACGCCGCTGGACCAAGGCGCACTCGTACTACCTGCTGCTGGAGCGGATCAACGAAAAGGATGAGGAGGTCAAGGAGCTGCGCGAGCGGGCCGCCCGGCACGCGCGGATGGAGATCCTCTACGACAACGAGGAGGACGTCGAGCGGCGGCTCAAGGACGTGACCTTCGATCTGATGTCGCGTTCGGCCAACCTGATCGCGCAGAACTACTACGAAGAGCCGGACTTCCGCAAAATGGCCATCGGCGGGCTGGACGACCTGCTGGCCTTGTGCACCACGACCAAGCTCTACGAGGGGCTCGACGCGGCCCCGCAGTTCGACGGTCTGGCCGACGCCGTGGCGCGCGAGTATTTCGTGGGCAAGCTCCAGTCGCTGCGCAACGAGCTGGAAAGCGCCGACCACTTCGGGCACCGCGATTTCCTGAAGCTCTTCGCCAGGATCGAGCAGGCCAACCAGGCCAGCGTCTCGCTGCCGCGCGAGCTGCTGATCGTGGAGTACATGACCGGAGCCATCGACGAGCTGGACGATTTCA
>CAZRSM010000056.1:0-2453 GCA_964602755.1 uncultured Planctomycetales bacterium | reverse complement strand
CATGAACGCCCAGGTCGGCCTGTGCAGCCCGGCCACCATCGGGGCCGACGTGGTGCACCTGAATCTGCACAAGACCTTCGCGATCCCGCACGGCGGCGGCGGCCCGGGCGTCGGCCCGATCTGCTGCGCCGCCCACCTGGCCCCGTTCCTGCCCGGTCATCCGGCGATCGACCCCCAGCGTCCCGGCGGGCCGCCGCGCGACCGGGCCATCGGCCCCGTCGCCGCGGCTCCCTGGGGCAGCGCGAGCATCCTGCCCATCTCGTGGATGTACATCCGCCTGATGGGCGAGCCGGGGTTGCGCAAGGCCAGCCAGGTGGCGATTCTTAGCGCCAACTACATGGCCCGGCGGCTCTCCGGGCACTACCCGGTTCTCTATACAGGCACCAGCGGCCGCGTCGGGCACGAGTTCATCATCGACCTGCGCGAATTCAAGAAGACCGCCGGCATCGAGCCGGACGACGTCTGCAAGCGGCTGATGGATTTCGGCTTCCACGCCCCGACCATGTCGTTCCCGGTGGCCGGCACGCTGATGATCGAGCCGACCGAGAGCGAGTCGAAGGCCGAGCTGGACCGCCTGTGCGATGCCCTGATCGCCATCCGCGACGAGATCCGCGCGATAGAGCAGGGCCGCATGAGCCGCGAGAACAACCCGCTCAAGAACGCCCCGCACACCGCCCGGGCAGTCGCGGCCGAAACCTGGGACCGGCCCTATCCGCGCCAGCAGGGCGCCTGGCCGGCGAAGTGGCTTGAAAATCACAAGTACTGGCCGCCGGTCTCTCGCATCGACAACGTCTACGGCGACCGCCACCTGTTTTGCAGTTGCCCGACGACCGAAGCGCTGGCCGACGCCCCCCACGGCTGAACATTGGTTTGTTCGGGTTCGGCGGCGCAAGCGAAAACGCCGGCCGCCGCCTGGCGACCGACGCTTCCGCATTGGAGGGACTATCGTTCTCCGCGGTGTTGCCGCGGCTCAGCGCGTCGGGCAGTTCTGCCCATAGACCGCCAGCAGGACCGACAGGTCGGACAGGTCGACGTCGCCGTCGCCGTCCAGGTCGCCGTCGGCCTGGCTCATGCCGGTCTGGCCATAGTTGGCCAGCATGATGGACAGATCACCCAGGCCGATCACGCCGTCGCCGTCGAGGTCTTCGGGGCAGTTGTTGCCGCCGGCGTTGACCGTCAGCGTAGCGGCGCTCGAGGTGATCGAACACTGGTTGCCGAGCTGATAGGTGATCACGCAGTCGAACTGGGCGCCGTCATCGCCGAGCTGCGTGGGGTTGATCAGCAGCGTCTGCGTCTGCGTACCGGCGAAGCGACCGCCGTCGCTCAGGTCGCTGCCGTTCATGCGCCACTGATACGTGTACAGCGTGTTGTTCTCGACGCTGACGCTGAACAGCACCGGGTCACCCTCGGTCACGGTGGCGTCCTGGGGCTGCTGCAGGATGTTGGCGACGGTCGTATCCACGATCAGCTCGGCGTTGGCCGAGGTGCTCGTGCAGCCCTCGACGTTGTTGGTCACCAGGCAGTTGTAGTTGCCGGACGCGTCGGCGCCGGTCACGTCGACCAGCGTGAGCGTGTCGGTGGTGGCACCGAACACGTGCACACCGTCATCGACCAGGTCGGTCGTGCCGATCCGCCACTGGAACGACATGATCGCCGGATTGTCGACCGCCACACTGAACTGCACCGTGCTGCCCTGGCAGACCGTCTGGCTGCTCGGCGGCTGGGTCACGAACGTAATCGGGCAGGGCGGATAGTCGTAGCCCAGGGCGTCGAAGACGTTGAGGTCGGCCTGCGAGAAGTAGTCGGGATAGCGGGTTACGCCCGATGCCAGCGCCGGACCCATGAGCCCGATGCCGCTGGCCTGCCGGAAGTGGCTGCCCTGCCAGGGGTCGCCGTCTTCCATGCGATAGGTGTAGTCGATGAAGTCGAGGTTGTGCTGGTCGTTGGGGCTGTTGAAGTCCATCAGCCGCGGGGTGGTCTGGAACTCGGCGTAGGTGTCCGGGTTGTAGTCGCCGGTGCCGTCGGTGCGCTGGAAGCGGAACGCATCCATCGCGTGCAGCTCGTTGGCGCCCGTATCTACGTCCGACGTGAACCCCAGGGCGTGCCCGACCTCGTGGACCACCACGTCCACGAACGACGTCTTGTTCCAGTTCACGCCGTCCGAGGGATCGTAGTCCCACGAGAACTGCGAGTTGTAGGTCATGCTCGCGGCCGTGCCGCTGATCGAACCGATGGTGGCCCGGTAATTGGCCTTGGTCCAGTCCACCACGCTTACATCCGTCACGTTGCTCGAACCCGAGTTGAACCGCACCGGGATCGTGCTGCCGCTCGGCAGATAGGCCTGGATCACGTCGTCGGAGTCCATGCCCGCGATCAGGCCGTCACGCGAGTTGGTCCACGACTCGTTCGAGCGGTACGACGACGACGTGGCGCCCAGGATGCTGCCTCCCAGG
>CAZRSM010000055.1:0-20005 GCA_964602755.1 uncultured Planctomycetales bacterium | reverse complement strand
ACCATCCGCGAGCGGGTCACCGACGTGATCTTCAAGGTCCAGGTCAGCATGAAGCCGGCCTTCGTCGAGGGCGAGGCCGAAACCCCCGCCGGCGCGGCCTACGGCAACCTCACCGCCCGGCACGCCGACGCGACCAACGTGGGCTTCTCCGACGCCGCCCGCGACCACGAGGCCGCGATGCGCAAGCAGGGAGAGGTCGGCACCCAGACCATCCGCCGCGAAAAGCCCAAGATCGGCCGCAACGCTCCGTGCCCCTGCGGTTCGGGCAAGAAGTACAAGAACTGTTGCGGCAAGGGCAAGTGAGCCCGGAGGCGCGCCAGGCTGCCGGACGGGCTGGGCATGCAGTCATCCCCTTTTCCAGGGCGGACCAGAGGGGGGGGTGAGAACCGGCGAACGCGACGGGCCAGTGAATCGCCGTGCCGGCGGCGGACCGCCTGGTTGCATGCCAGGCCGATGCAGTGTACCCCTCTTTGTTGGACAATTCCGTTGTCTGTCACGCAGTGTCGCGTAGCGACGCTGCGTGGGTCTCGTCGGGCGTGCGGCAGCCCAGAGCCGGGGGCGGCCGCGCGGCGTTGTACAAGTCGAGCCAGCACGCGATCGCCGCCCCGGCCGCCGAGCTGCGGGCCACCAGCTCCTGCCCTGGCTCCCACCAGGCGCCCCGCCGTTCCGGGCCGCGGCGCCAAGGTCGCGAGCCTGCCGGGCACTTGCCCGCCGGAATTGTAACGCTACGGCAGCGCTCTGGTGAACTCGGCGCCTCCGAGGCCCGGGTGCGGGCGGTTGCCTGCTGGAACTGGAACGCTACCGCGAAGCGGAACCGCTGGCTGCTCGAAGCCTGTGACCGCCCCGCCCAGTCCCGGGGCGCCAACGATGAGGATACCCCGGCGGCGCGCCGCCGCGTGGACCGGCTCTACCGCGCCTCGAACCAACCGCGGCGCTGGTCGACCCGATGCGACGCACACCCTCTGCCGACCGCCACGTCTCAGCCGCAGCAGCGGCGCGGCCGTTTCCGTCGCTCGACCCGGCGGCCGTTCGCAGCCGGCGTTCCGCCGCAGCCGCGCCCGGCCCGGACCGATGCGCCGGCTCGGCCGCCAGCGATGCAGCGTCCGCTGCCGGCAACGCCGGATTCGCAGTTGCGGGCATCGCGTCCGCTGCCACCGACGCCGTCTACGCTGCGCCTCGCGCTGGCTCGATAGCGCGAGAGACCAGGTTCTCTGCCACCGATACTGGTTGATTTCATTGCGGTTACTCCTCGCAAGTCGACAGTGTCTCCTTCGCCCCCTGGGCCACGCCGGCACCAGCGGGTCTTCATCCGTATCTGCGTTGCGAGGTGCGAGATCTCTCAGTTACGCGGTGGTTTTTTCTCTTACCGGCGGGCTGTCCGACGTGCTGCGGCCGCCGCGGCGCGCGCCGGCCCAGCGTACACCTGCCGCCCGGCGGGCGGCGTGGTATGACCTCCAATACCAACACGGTGACCGGGCCACCGACTACATGTTGCATTTTGTGGCTGCACGGCTATGCTACATCCGGTGGTTGCGAGCTGGAATGGAGCTATGGCCCTGCTGGTTTCAACCAGGGCGCTGGGCCGGCGCCGGGCGCTACTCGACGATTTCAGTGTACCTCCGCCTTCCGAAACCGGGCGGGGCGACGATCTTCGGCTGCGCGACGTCATTGAACACGTTGTCTGTTGTGAAGTACGTCGCTTCCAGCAGCGTCAGCAGCAGCGACGATTCGATCGCGTGCTCACAGACAGGCAGATCGCCGCGGCTGCCGCCAAGGGCAAAGTGGACCCCGCGGGCAAGACCAGCGAGTGCGCCGTGGACCTCGAGTCGGCGGTGGCGGCAGCGCTGCAGGGCTTCGAGGATGGCCTCTACCTCGTGATCATCGACGACGTCGAGCGGCATTCGCTGGATGAGATCGTCCATCTCCGTGACGACAGTCGGCTGGTATTCCTGCGTTTGACCTTCCTGGCGGGAGCATAGCGACAGCGGGGTGCGGCATGTCTGGGCGCTCTGATCTGAAACGTCAACTCGAATCCATGCGCGACCAGAACTGGGTATCGGACCGCGTGCGCCGCTTCACGCGCTGGCCCGGTCCCAGCCGGCGACGGTTGGAGGAACTGCTGCGCCCCGACGGGGATCTCTGGCTCAGTGACGAGCAGTTGATGAGGCGTATCCGGCAGGCCCAGCGCTTTCTGGAAGCGCTATCCCCCACTCAGCGACGCAAACTCTGGAGCAGCGTTTTTCCCAACCTGGCCGCACACATCGAAGTCGCCTGGCAGTCCATGGGAATACGCCCGTACCAGTACGGCTACCCGCGCATGCCGTTCCGCGCTCCGCGGCACACGGTCACCATAGCGCACAATCGCGCTCGCTTTTTTCTGGGCTTGTGCGAGATGCTGCGCGGTCTCGATCCGACCGCAGCGTGGCTGGCTTCCTGGATAGCCCATCTGCCGGAGAGCGAGCAGTATGATCATCAGGCCCCGACCTGGGTGCTGAGCGCCATCCTGCAAGCCGGCGGCCCGGACGCCGAAGCCGTGAGATCCGTACTGCACGCCTCGATCGAGGGAACCGACCCGATCGGCACCACGAGCTGGCAGGCTATCGTCATCCTGCTGAATTCCAGCCAGCGCGAGGACTGGGAGCTGATCGGCAAACTCCTGCTGGCCGCCAGACGTCAGGAAGGGCTGCGCCAGTGCATCCTCGAAAACGCCGATCTGGCCAGTCCGGAAGCGTTCCGCTACATCCTGGGTCTCGTTCTCGAACACGATCTGGTCCGTTTCAGCTCCACGGTGCGGGCCATGGACGTGTGGCTAGGCATGAAGTGGGCCGGCGGCAGCGTGACCCAGGCGCGCAAGACGATAGCGCGCCTGGCGGAACTGCTCGACACTCCCGACCAGCTCGAGACCGTCGCTCGTCAAGCCGACCCGGCCGAGGCCTACCTGGCCCTCTGGGCCATCGCCTATGAGGATGCCCAGCGCGCTATCCGGTTGGCCGCCCGCTTGTTGAACGACGAGAGCCCGGCGCGGCGCTACGTGGCGCTGCAGACGATCAGCAACTGTGCCCTGCTTCCCGACAGCATCGAGACGGTGATCGACTGGCTCGAATCGAGCGGAGAAAGCGACGCGCGCCTGCTGACGGTCGCCATCGAGTTCTTTTCGAACTTCTACTTCGAACGGCTCCCCGGGCCGGCCCTGGATGCCGTCGCGGCCGCCGTCTCCAGGCTGCCGCAGAAGAAGACCCGCGCCGAGCCGCTGGTATGGCCCTGGACAGGACATGTATCCGACCGCCGCTCGGTCTCTTACGTACTGCGACAACTGGCCGGCGGGGCCACCGGCAAACTGGCTTCGGTGGCGCACCTGCTCGACAGCGAGGACTGCGCCCATGTGATCTACGAGCTGGCCGGCATGGACCGCTGGGGATCGCGCAGCAAGCGCCGTCCTCGCAAGCTCTCGGAGAAGAACCGGCGGCTCGTGATCGGCTTTATCAGCGACACCCGCCCGATCGTCTGCACGGCCGCGTTCGAGGCCCTGGAGGGCACGCCGCTCAAACGTGACGAAGTCGAGCTGCTGGTCGGCGGACTGCATCGCAAGGCGGGCTACTTCCGCTCCAAGGCCATAGACCGCCTGCTCAGACTCGACGACCGGCAGTTGCTCGCGGTCATAGAAGAGCTGCTGGACGACGCGCATGTCCTCAATCGGGCCGCCGGCCTGGAACTGGCCGCGCACATGGTCGAAGCCGGCCGGCACAGCGCGGCGGCGCGCGACCTGGTCGCCCGGCGGCGCGACTCCCTGACGGACCCCGATCTCCTGCCGACGCTGGACCGCGTGCTCGCGGGCGCCACCGCGCCGGCTTCGGCCGACGACTGCCTCGGCCTGGCGCCGCCCGACAGCCGCAGTCCCCTGCCGCAACCGGACTACGTCGGCGTGGTCATCGAGACTCCGGCCACCCGGGCCTACCTGAAGGAGCTCGCCGAGCTGTTCCTGCGCCACGGCGACGTCGAGGTGGAAGTCAGGAATTTCAGCGGCGGCCGCGAACGCCGTCTCCTGAGCGCCGCGGGAGCCGGGCTGCCGCTGCCGCACGGCACCGCCGACCAGTCCGAAGCGGCCCGCCAGGCCTTCCCGCTGGCGGAGGTGTGGCTGAGCTGGTTCGAACAGCGTACCGCGGCCACCCGCGACCCGGATGGTCTGGAGCCGGTGCGGGCCTGGGCCTGGACCGAGCGGGGCGAGTCTTATCTCAGCTCGTTGCCGAAGCAATTCTCGGGCTACGACACCCACGACCTGCGGGCGGGGTTCGAGAGAGTGCTCTGCTGGCTGGCGGTCCGCTCCGGCAGTCGGCAGACCGGCGGGTTCCTGGTGCAGTACGCGGAAGATGCGCTGGCCGCCAGCAGGGCCTCGTCCGAAGAAAAGAAGGACCTCCGGGACCACAACCGCATCTTCGAAGACAGCCTCGCGGCCCGGCGCTACGCCATCGCCTGCACCTATCTGCGTTACTGTCCGCAGGCGTTCGCTCCCGCTGATCGCGCCCGGCTGGGGCTGCTGGGCCTGCTGGGCCTGCAGCGCAAGCTTTCCGGCTTCGAACACCATCCCGAACTCGGGCTTTTCCTGGCGGCCTATGACCACTACAAACTGAAGCCCGCCGACTTCCTGTGGTTCCTGCTGCAACCGCGGGAGCCGCGCGGCGGCCGCAACTGGCGTTTCTACGGCCCGATCGCCCGGGTTTCGAGACTGCGGGGCTGCGTACAGCTCCAGGACCACCCCGAGCTCGTGGAGGCGGTCGAACGTCTGCGCCGGCGACTGATCGAGCTGGAGCTCGCCCGCGGCGAGCGCCCCACGCCGGCCAGCGATCCCGCCCGTAACTTGTCCTATGCCGGGGGCGCCGAGGTCTTCTTCCGGCTGCTCAAGGCCCTGGGATCTGCGCAGATCGTCCGCCAGCACGAGTGGGGCGACCAACCGACCCGGGCCTTCTCGCTGAGCCGCCTGCTGGCCGCCACGGCCCCCGCCCCGGGCGACACGCTCGAGAGCTTCGCGGCGCTTTACGGCGACTCCGGCGTGTCCGCGGACCGCCTGCTGGAAGCCACCATGTTCGCACCGCAGTGGGCGGCACACGTCGAGCACGTCCTGGACTTCCCGGGGCTCGAGGATGCGGTCTGGTGGATACATGCCCATACCCGGAAAGCCACCGACTGGCGGGACGAGGAAATCCGCGAGCTGTGGGCCGCCCGCGTGGCCGAACGCACCGCGCTGGCCGCCGAGGATCTCGAACAGGGCGCCGTCGACGTGGCCTGGTTCCGGCGGGTCATCGCGACCATCGGGCTCGACGGCTGGCGGCGTCTCAAGCGCCCATCCCGCTACGCCTCGAGCAGCAGCGGCCACAAGCGCGCCATGCTGTTCGCCGACGCGATGCTCGGCAACATCGACGCAGATGCGCTGCTCGAGCGGATCGACGCGAAACGCCACCAGGACTCCGTCCGCGCCCTGGGCCTGCTGCCGCTGCCCTCAGACCAGCGCCGGGCCAGGGAGGAGACGCTGCGCCGCTACCAGCGCATCCAGGAGTTCAAACGCCAGAGCCGCAAGTTCGGCAGCCAGCGTCAGGCCAGCGAAGGGCAGGCCGTCGAAATAGCACTCCAGAACCTGGCACGCACGGCCGGCTTTAGTGATCCCCGTCGGCTCACGTGGGCCATGGAAGCCGAAGCGGTGGCCGACCTGGCGGCCGGCCCCGTCGTGGTCACGCTCGACGATACCGAGCTGGCGCTCGCCGTTACGCCAGAGGGCGAACCCGACCTGACGGTGCACAAGAGCGGCCGCAAGCTCAAGGCCATTCCCGCCAGGCTCCGCAAACGCGAGCCCGTGGCCGAGCTGCGCCAGCGTCTGACCGAGCTGCGACGGCAGCGCTCGCGCATGCGGCTCGCCCTCGAGCAGGCCATGTGCCGCGGCGACCAGTTCAGTTCTTCCGAGTTGCGCCAGTTCTTCGAACACCCCCTGTTGCGCCCGATGATCGAACGACTCGTGTTCGTCGGCGACAGCGACCTCGTCGGTTACCCCGTCGAGGACGGCCGTCTGCTCCGCGATCATGCCGGGCGCCTCGAGCCTGTCGGGCAGCGCGATCGCCTGCGTATCGCCCACCCGCTGGACCTGTTGCAGCGCGGCGACTGGCACGCCTGGCAGCGCGAGTGCTTCTCGGCCGAGCGCGTGCAGCCGTTCAAGCAGGTGTTTCGCGAGACCTACCCCAAAACCGCCACCGAACGCGGCGGGTGCTGCCAGACTGCGCGCTACGCCGGCCACCAGGTGCAGACGCGCCAGGCACTGGCGCTGTTCAAGGGCCGCGAGTGGGTCGCCGACCCCGAGCTGGGCGTTCGCAGGGTCTTCCACGATGCCGACCTGGTTGCCGAGCTGCACTTCCAGGAGGGCTTCTGGACTCCGGCGGAAATCGAGGATCTCACGCTGGAGGCGCTCACCTTCGTGCGCCGCGGCAAACCTGACCAGCCCGTCCCGCTCGATACCGTCCCGGATCGCATCTTCAGCGAGACCATGCGCGATGTGGACCTGGTGGTGAGCGTGGCTCACGCCGGCGGCGTCGATCCGGAAGCCTCGGCCTCGACGGTCGAAATGCGGGCCCGGCTGGTGGAGGAAACTGCCCGCCTGCTGAAGCTGAGCAACGTGCGCGTCGAAGGACACCACGTCCTGATCGACGGTCGGCTGGCGAGCTACAGCGTCCACCTCGGCAGCGCGGTCGCCATGGTCCGACCGGGCCGGATGCTCCTGATAGTCGCGGTTCACAGCCAGTACCGCGGCCGACTGTTCCTGCCCTTCGCCGACGACGACCCGTGCACCGCCGAGGTGCTGGCCAAGACGCTGCTGCTTGCACGTGATCAGCAGATCAGGGATCCCGGCATTCTCAGCCAGATCAGGGGGTGATTCCCCCGGCCCCCCTCACTCCCCTTACTCCCCGTGCTCCGTGTCCCCCCGCAGCAGCCGCACCGCGTGCGGCAACACGTCCACGATCGCCATCAGGTTCTCGACGGCGGCGTTGGCGCTGCCGGGCAGGTTGACGATCAGCGTCACGCCGCGGATGCCGCAGATGCCGCGTTGCAGCAGCGCCCGGGGGGTGATACGGGCCGACGCGCTGCGCATGGCCTCGGCCAGGCCGGGCACTTCGCGGTCGATCGCGGCTCTGGTCGCTTCGGGCGTGACGTCGCGCGGGCCGCAGCCGGTACCGCCGACGGTACAGACCAGGTCGTAGCCGCGGTCGGCCAGTTCGATCAGCAGTTTCTTGAGCGCCTCGCGCTCGTCGGGCACCAGCTCCTGGGCCGCGATCCGCGCATCGAGCCGCTCGGTCAGCAACTCGGCGGCCGCCGGCCCGGCGGTATCCTCGGCCTGGCCGCACGAGCAGCGGTCGGACACGGTGACCACCGCGGCCTGGATCACCCGGCGCGGCACCTCGTGCGTGACCTCGATCGCCATCCCCGGCGTCACTTCGCCCCCGGCCAGCACGCGACAGAACAGCCCGGCCCGCGGCATGATGCAGTCGCCGGCCTGGTAGTAGATCGCGCAGCGGTGGTGACAGACTTTACCGATCTGGGTGATCTCGATCCGGGCAGCACCGATGGCGAGTTGCGTACCGATGCCCAGCTCCGCCAGATCGAGCCCGCTGATGACCAGGTTTTCGCCGAAGTCGCCGGGCTTGAGGTCCAGCCCCTGGGAGCGCATGTACTCGATGTCGGCCTCGTCGAGCAGGCTCACCTGGCGGTGCCAGTCGCCGGCGTGGGCGTCGCCTGCGAGTCCGTGGTTTTCGCGCAGGACGGCCCTTTCCACCGCTTGCTTGGTGGTGCCCTTGCGCTGCGAGAGACAGACGTGCTGAATCGTGCCGGCCTTTCTCATGTCGCCTTCCCTTCGGCATCTGATGCGCGGTAATGCCCCGAAGCCCCGCCCGATTTCTCCAGCAGGCGCACGCCGCTGAGTGTCATGTCGTGCGTGAGGGCCTTGAGCATGTCGTAGAGCGTCAGGCCGGCGACGGCCGCCGCCGTCAGGGCCTCCATCTCCACGCCCGTGGCCGCCCGCGTGGCCGCCGTGGCCACGACACGTATCCGATCGTCACCCGGCTCGAACGCAACGTCCACGTGATCGAGCACCAGGTTGTGACACAGTGGAATCAACTCGCCGGTGCGCTTGGCGGCCATGATCCCCGCCAGCCGGGCGGTTTCATACACGTTGCCCTTGGGCGTGCGCCCGCAGCGCACCACCTCCATCACTTCCGGCCCCACGTGCAGCCACGCTTCGGCCACCGCGCGCCGCGCAGTGGCCCCCTTGTGCCCAACGTCCACCATGCGAACGCGACCGTCGGCGTCGAGATGACTCAACTCGTCCGGCATATCAGCAACTCCCAGCCGCCCCCACCGGCCCGTCGAGCGGCAAGCAATCCACCACATCCCCGGCGGCGTACTGCGCCCCGACCTCAAGGATAGCCAACGCATCGGCGTGCGCCACCGCCACGATGTCGTGCGACCCCTGCCAGGTGAGCAGCTCGGCCCGCGGCGGATCGCCGGCCGAGAGTCGCACCGGCGCGAAGACCGTCCGCTCGCCGCGGTTCGCCGCCGGCCCGACCAGCTCGGCCCGCACGTAACGCCGGGCGAAGGCCTCCGGCTCGCCGGCCAGTCGCTCGGCCATCGGCCTCACGAACAGATGCCAGCCCACCAGCGCCGAAACCGGGTTGCCGGGCAATCCAACCACCCAGCACGCCGGCAGCCGCGCTATCAGAATCGGCTTGCCCGGCTTGACCGCGACCTTGTGCAACAGCCGCTCGGCCCCGAGGGCCTCCAGCGCCCGCGGCACCAGGTCATAGTCCCCTACCGACACGCCGCCGCTGGTCACCAGCAGGTCGACATCTGCCGACACGCGCCCCAGCGTCTCGACCAGGCGTCCCAGGTCGTCGCCCACGCGCTCGCTGCCGGCGACTGACAGACCACAGCTCGCGGCCAGGGCGGCCAGCATCGGGCCGTTGCTGTCGCGAATCTGCCCCGGGCGCAAGGCCTCGGTCGGCGGCAACAACTCGGTTCCGGTGGTCACCAGCCCCACCCGCGGTCGCGGCCAGACCCGTACCTGCGACGGCCCCACCGCCACCAGCATCCCCAGCCGGGCCGGCGTAACCAGCTCGCCACGATCCAGCAACAGCTCCTGGGCCTTGCACACCGCCCCCGCCCGTCTGACGAACGCGCCGGCCTCCAACGCCGGCATGACGGCCGCCCCGCTCTGCTCCAGCCGCACTTCTTCCTGCGGCACCACTACGTCGGCCCCTTCCGGCAGAACCGCTCCGGTGAAGATCCGCGCACATTTGCCCACCGGCAGTGGCGGCGGCACGCTGCCGGCCGGAACCTCGAACGCAACCGCCAGCCCCCGTCCGGCGGCGAGCTCCGCACTGCGGGCGGCATAACCGTCCATCATCGAAACGTCCGCCGCCGGCCAGTCGGTGCAAGCCCGCACCGGCGCGGCCAGCCGCAACCCCAGCGCCGCCGTCGGCGGTACGGAGCACGGTGCCAGCGGCTCGACCCGGCCGGCCAGCAACTCGTGTGCGTCAATCAGCGTATGCATGGCTTTTTGGGGTGTAATCCGTGGCCCGAACAGCCCTCACTCTACCCCGGTCGGACAGCGACGCTACCAATGAGTGTGCGTTGTTTCAGCAGACAAGGCCGACGTCTCTCCTGGGGAACCGGCCGACTCTGTCGGTTCGCCACCGACTGGCTCGCCGGGTGCGGACAGATACGGTCAACTGCTCCCCACCTCGAGCCTCCCTGCTGCCCTGATGCACGCCCACCACCAACGAAGCACCGCGCCCGTCTGGCCGGCCGGCGCGGTGTTACCTATACTACCCGATCCGCCTGACGCGGGATACTCGAATGGCGCGGCCTGCCACCACGATACTGCCGAGGATCGGTCGTGAGCGCTAGCAGCCCGGCCCCAACTGGCGCCAGCAAGCCCCCGCCTGCATTGCGCATCGACCGACTCGAAGCCGCCGGAGCGCTGGGCGACCTGGGCACCTTCATCCCCCTGCTGGCCGGCATGGTCAGCGTCTGCGGCCTGCAACTCGCCCCCACACTGGTCACTTCCGGGATCGTGAACATCGCCACCGGCCTGGCCTTCGGCATCCCCATGCCGGTCCAGCCCATGAAGGCCATCGCCATCCTGGCCATCGACCAGCGCCTCACCGAGGCCCAGATCCTCACCGCCGGCATCATCACCGGATCCGTCGTGCTGCTGCTCGGCGTGACCGGCTTCATCGACTGGCTCAACCGGCGCATCCCCAAGTCCGTGGTCCGCGGCCTCCAGCTCGCCCTGGGCCTCAAGCTCGTGATCAAGGCCACCGGCATGATCGCCGGCGGCGGCCCGGGGCTTCAATGGGGCCCACTGCTGCTCGGCACGGGCTGCACGGTGCTGGCACTGTTGCTGGGTTTCTCACGCCGCTGGCCGGGGGCGCTGGTGGTCTTCGTGCTGGGGCTGGCAGTGCTGCTGGTGGGGCAACCGCAACTGCTGCGCGATATTCGGCTCGGCACGCAATGGACGCTGCCGCATCTCGGCAACCCGGCCGACTGGCGCGTGGGTCTGCTGGCCGGGGCCATCCCCCAGATACCGCTGACCACGCTCAACTCGGTGATCTCGGTCTGCGCGCTCTCGGCCGACCTCATCCCCCGGCGTCCCGCCGCCCCCCGACGCGTCGCCATCTCCGTGGGACTCGCCAACCTGTTCTGTTGTCCGCTGGGCGGCATGCCCGTATGCCACGGTGCCGGTGGCCTGGCCAGCCAGTACCGTTTCGGCGCCCGCACCGGTGGCAGCATCGTCATGCTGGGAACCGTCAAGATCGCCCTGGCCCTGCTGTGCGGACAATCGCTGCTGCTGTGGATGCAGATGTACCCTCAGCCCGTGCTGGGAGCCCTGCTGCTGGTGGGCGGACTCGAGCTGGCCCTGGTCTGTCGCGACCAGAACGCGCGCAGCGACTTCTTCGTCATGGCCCTGACCACCGGCATTTCCCTGGCCACCAACATGGCCCTGGGCTTCCTGGCCGGCTGGCTGGCCGCCATGCTGCTGACGCTCAGGCTCATTCGCGTCGAGCCCCCCGTTGACAACTCGCGCTAACCGCCGCGCGAGCAGGCCTCATCCGGCGCCGGCTGTGACACGACTTCGATCCGCTGCCCCACGAAGACCCGCCCCGGTTCGAGCACCCGCGCGAAAACCCCGCCCCGGCCCACCAGCACGTGCTGAAGCTGCGGATCGATCTTGTCCAATACGAAACACGGCTTGCGCGGCTCGGTCAGCTCCAGCAGCGGCCCGTCCTGCAGGCGCAGGCGCGTGCCGGGCGCCATCTGCTGCACGCCCAGTCCGCGCACGGTGAGGTTCTCTCCCAATACGCCGGGGCCGACCGGGTAACCTTCCTGCTTGAGGACGTCGAGCAGCTCGACGTCCTGGATCAGCACCGCCCGGTGTGGCTTGTTGTGCTTTTCGTGCTCGTGTCCGTCGCCGACCAGGCCGGCCGCGACCACCTCGGCCTCCGGCACCGGCTCCTTCGGAATGCCGCCCGGCGACACGCAGACCGCCAGCACGCTGGCCGTCGCCGCCCCGTCGCAGTTGCACTGTGTGTCCGTCATCGATCCTGCACCTTCCTCGCTGGAATCAAGGGTACTTGCCTGTGGTCGGGTTCAGCCGCCGACGCACTGCATCGAAATCGACTGCTTGGGGGCGCCCCACAACGCCTTGTTCTGCACCGCCGCCAGCAGCAGTTCGTCGGCCCGGACGGTATCGAGCCGCCGGCCGTCCCAGCAGGCCCTGAGGTCTACCGGGTTGGCATCGTGCAGGCACGTCACGACCCCACCCTGGGCCGTGACCCGCAGTCGGCGACACTCCGGACAGAACGGCCGCGTCGTCGGCGCGATGACGCCGATCACACCTTCCACCCCGTCGCCGGTCGCCATGTAGTCCGTGGCCGGCTGCCCGGGCCGGCTCGGCAAGGCCCGCAGCGTGAATCGCCGCTCGAGCGCCGCCAGGATCTCTTCTGCCCGCACCAGGTGCGTGCGCGCCACGTGGAACAGATGCCCGATCGGCATCACTTCCAGAAACCGCACCACGCAGCCCCGCGACAACCCCCACTGCGCGATGTCGGCGATCTCACCATCGTTCAGCCCGCGTTGTACCACCACGTTGATCTTCACCGGCGTCAGGCCGCACGCCACCGCCTCCTCGACGCCGCGCAGCGTGTGGGCGATCTTGCCGCCGCGGGTCAGATAACTGAACCGCTCCGGATCGAGCGTGTCCAGCGAGATGTTGATCCGCGCCAGGCCGGCATCGCGCAGGGACTGGGCCTGGGCCGCCAGCGCCTGCCCGTTGGTCGTGAGCGTAAGCTCATGCAGAGCCTCGATTTGTGTGAGGCCGCGAATCAGCGGCAGCAGCCCCGGATAAAGCAGCGGCTCCCCGCCGGTAAGCCGCACGTGGCGGATGCCGTGTCGCTCGACCAGCCACCGCACCAGCGCCAGGGCGAAATCGGGATCCAACGACTGGCTGGCTATCCGGCCATCTTCCGGAGCACAATAGCGGCAGCCCAGATTGCAGCGGTTCGTAAGGGACAAACGCAGGTGATCTATCTGCCGCCCACAACCATCGATCATCGGTCTGATTCCTCCGGCCCGGCGACCGCCAGAGCCCGCCGTCGGCCCTCGCCATCCCCATCGCCATCAGTACCGGGCGCCCCCCGCGCTTCACGTCGCGCCACGCTCGACCTGATTCTATCAGGCCCGACCACGTTTCGCAGCCCCAAAACCACCGCCGCCCGGCACCAGCGCCTCGCCAGCGACCAACTTGCCGCACACGCCGCACCAGTCGCCGTCAATCAGACGCATTGCGCGTCACCGGGCGACAATCGCGCACAAGCGCCTCCACAGCGGGGCAAGTGATAACAGGGCTGACGCAGCCGCAACTCGACGTGACAAACAGCGGGCGACGGGACTCGAACCCGCAACAACCAGCTTGGAAGGCTGATGCTCTGCCAGTTGAGCTACGCCCGCAGGGTACCCGATTCTACGCAACCGCCTCGCCGCTCGCAACGTGTCGGTCGTGTGAGGCGGTGTGGCGTCCTTCGCACCTCTCTACCCCGGCCCCCACGTTGACGACGGCGCGGTGCTTCGCTACGTTGCGGCAATCCCAGCCCGGCTTGTTCATGGGGGCCGGCCGCACCCGGCTGGCCCGGCGTTTGAAGGTGCTCTCGCGGAGACAGTGGAGCGCGACTGTCCCACCAAAGTGATGAAACACGCCCGCACGAATGCCCCAGCTTCGACCAGAACGCAAGCCCGGCACCGCCGCCGAGACTCGCGCCACACGCATCGGGAACCGCGGCATGATCCGATCTGAACACATCACCACCTGGCGTCGCCTGGCGCTGGCGGCCGCCGCCGCATGTGTCGTGCTGGCTGCGGCGCACGTACTTGCCGGCGACGTGCCCGCTGCCGCCTCGGCCCCCGCGACGGGACCTGCGACCACCGCCCCCGCCGCCGCACCGCCGACGCCCGAGGAGCTTTACGGCGCCTGGGTGCTGCTGCCGCCGGCGGTCACGATCGTGCTGGCGATCGCCCTGCGGCAGGTCATACCCGCGCTGGCCGTCGGCATCCTGGTGGCGGCCTTCATGCTGGTGCCGTGTCTGTCTGCCGAAGCGGCCTTCGGCGGCGGCGCGATCGGTGGCCTGCGGCTGGCGGTCGAGGGCATCCTCGTCGGGGCCCTGGCCGACGTCGACCACGTCAAGATCATCCTGTTCACGCTGGCCATCGGGGCGATGGTCGGCATCATCGCCGCCAACGGCGGCACGCGCGCCATGGTGCAGCGCGTCTCCGGCTGGGCGTCTTCGCGCCAACGCGGGCAGATCACCGGCTGGTTCGCCGGCCTGCTGGTCTTCTTCGACGATTACGCCAACGCCATGATCGTCGGCCCGGCCATGCGGCCCATTTACGACCGGCTGCGCATCAGCCGGGCCAAGCTGGCCTACATAGTGGACTCGACCGCCGCCCCGGTATCCTCGATCGCCCTGATCGGCACGTGGGTCGGCGCCGAGATCGGCTATATCGACGACGGCCTGTCCCAACTGACCCGGCGGCCGGAGTTCCTGGCGAACATCACGGCCTACAACGCCTTTCTGGCCAGCCTGCCCTACCGCTTCTATGCCATCCTGGCGCTGGTGATGGTACTGCTGGTGGCCTGGCTGGGGCGCGACTTCGGGCCGATGCTGCGGGCCGAACGCCAGGCGGCCGCCGCCCCGCCCGACACCGATGCCCGCGCCGACGCCGGTCCGGTCGGTCGGGCCTGGTACGCGGTCGTACCGGTGCTGGTGCTGGTGATCGTGACGATGGTGCTGCTGGCGGCCACCGGCTGGCCCGACGCGCCCCTCTCGCAGCTCGAACTGCACGGCACCGGCCCGCGCTGGCTGCTGCTCACCCAGCACATCGTCAGCGACGCCGACCCCTACAATTCGCTGCTCTACGGAGCGCTGGCCGGGGCGCTGGTGGCGGTGGCCATTTCGCTTCTCACGCGGGCCCTGCCGCTGGGCAAGGCCATGGACGCCGCCACCGACGCCATGTCGCGCCTGCTGCCGACGCTGATCGTGCTGGTGCTGGCCTGGTCGCTGTCGGGCGCCATGAAGCAGTTGATGCTCGGGCAGATCACCGCCGACATGCTCGCGCGGGCCGAGCTGAGCGTCACCTGGCTGCCGTCGCTGATCTTCTCGGCGGCCTGCGTGGTCTCGTTCGCCACCGGCACCTCGTGGGGCACGATGGGCATCCTGTGCCCGGTCACGGTCACCATCGCCGCCCGGCTGCTGGCCGACGTGCCCGCCGAACAGGCCCTGCCGGTCTTCTACGCCGCGGTGGGCGCCGTGCTGGCCGGCGCGGTCTTCGGCGACCACTGCTCGCCCATCAGCGACACCACCGTCATATCGGCCCTGGCCAGCGAGTGCTCGCTCGAAACCCACGTCTGGACGCAGATGCCCTACGCACTGACGGTGGCGGCAGTATCCACGCTGGCCGGCGACCTGCTGTGCCGGTATTACCAGCAGCCCTGGTACGTGGGCCTGGCCGCCGGCTCGGCGGCATTGCTGTTGATCGTTCTCATCTTCGGTCGCCGATCCGGCCCCGTCGCCCCCGATCCCGAATAGCGGGCAGCCTCCAGACCGGCCTTCGTGGACAAGGCCGCAAGGCCGTTCAGAGCCCGGCCTGCTTCGCCGAGCCCCCCTCCTCGAACTCGTATTTGGCTTCGATCATCGCCAGGAAATGGTCGGCCGGCACGTAGTCGGTGATGCTGTTGCCCGATCCGCACGCGTAACCGCCGGCGGCGGTATGCGCCAGAATCTCCAGCGTGCGTTGCCGGATCCGCTCGGCCGGCCCGGTCGCCAGCAGGTGCACGTCGACGCCGCCGAGCACGCCCAGCCGGCCGCGCCAGCGGTCGTAGAAGCGCTCCACCGGCTCGATCGCGTCCTCGAAGCTGTGCTTGGCGTCGATGCCGACCTCCGCGACCAGCTCCGGCATGATGGCCTGCGTATGCCCGCAGGTGTGCAGCAACAGCGGTCGGCCGTGCTCGTGGGCCAGCTCGACGCAGCGCCGATACCACGGCAGCACCAGCTCGCGCAGCAGGCGCGGCGAGACCAGCAGCCCGTGCTTGTGCCCCAGATCGTCACCCAGCCATAGTGCCACCACGCGCGGCTCGCGGCAGTATTGCTCGAAGACCGTGAACACCGTCTGGCCGACGCGCTCGATCACCGCTGCCACCAGCTCGGGCTGGCGCAGCGTGGCCAGCATGAACCGCTGCATGCCCAACAGGTCCATGCTGAACTCCAGCACGCCGCCGCAGAAGCCCAGCAGCCCCATGCCGTCGGGCAGCTCCTGGCAGGCCGCTTCGAGCGGCGCATAGTCCACCTCCGCAGCGGCCGGCCACGGGTAGCGTGCCACGTCTTCGAGCGTCGCGATCGGCCCGTGATGCTGGTCGACCCACTGCCGGCGGTCGGCGGCCGCCTCGGCCGCCAGCCGCTCGACCCGCCACGGGATCACCGCCGAGACCTTGACCACGTCGTAGCCCAGCCGGTGTTGCAGCCGCACCAGTCGCCGGACGTTCTCCAGCGCCGCCGCGCGCGGCTCCCCCCCAGCGGCGGGCAGTCCCAGCAGCTCGTCGACCACGCGCGGATGAATCGCCAGCTCGATCAGTGGCACCCGATCGGCGCGCCCGCCGGCGACTGCCTGCAGCAGCCGGCGCCAGTCCGGCCGCGGCGCGGGCAGTCTCTCGACACGCGGATGCATGTGCCGCATTATAGCTGCCGCGCAGCACGAGCGGGTCGCGTGCCTGCCTGCGAGGAAGCCGAGTCATGGACGTGTCACGTCGAGAAGTCATCAAGACCACGCTGGCTGCCGGCGCCGCTGCCCTGCTTGGAGGCCAGACCCTGGCCCAGCCGGTGCCCCCCGCTGACCCAACCGCCGCGGCGCCCGATGCCGCCGACTTCACGTTCGTGCACGTCACCGACATGCACGTGACCACCCGCCGGCAGGGCGACCGTGGGTATAAGGCTTGCCTCAGGAGCATCGCCGCCCTGCGGCCGCGGCCGGCGTTCCTGCTGGCCGGCGGAGACCTGGCTTTCGACGGTCTCTACACTCCCAAGGCCGACTTCGCGCGGCAGGTCGAGCTGTACAGGCGGCTTACCGCCGAGTGCGGCATCCCGTGCTACCACTGCCTGGGCAACCACGACGTACTGGGCTGGTCGTCGCGGCGCAAGGTGGCCCTGGACGACCCCGACCTCGGCAAACGCTTCATCATGGATCGGCTCGGCATGCAGCGCAGCTACTACAGTTTCGACCACGCCGGCTGGCACTTCGTGGTGCTCGACAGCATCTATCCCAAACGGTTCGACCACGGCCCCGGTTACGAGCCGCGCATCGGCCCCGAGCAGCTCGAATGGCTGCGCTACGACCTGGGCGCCGCCGGCGAGCGTCCCAAGGTACTTGTCACGCACATCGCCGCCTTCTGCAACATGGGCCAGATCAACGCCGACCCCGGGTACAAGGCCATGGACGGGCACATGGTGCTGTGGGACACCCGCGAACTGCGCACGATCCTCGAACGCCACCGCGTCAAGGCGCTGCTCCAGGGACACAGCCACCGCATTGAGGACTACCGCTTCAATGGCGTATGGTACGTTACCAGTGCGGCGGCCAGCGGGGCCTGGTGGGCCGGAAACTGGGTCGGTTCGCCGCCGGGCTATACGGTTTTTCACTGCCGCGGGCAGACGCTCACCTGGCAACACGTGTCGTTTGCCTGGGAGCCGCGGCTGGAACCGGAAGACGAGCTGGAGCGGCGCAGAATAGCCGAGCAGCAGGCCTTCGAGCGCCGGCAGCGCGAGCTGCTGGCCCAGGAACGTGCCGGTCGGCGGCCTTAGGCCGGCCGCCGTCAGAGGAGCGCCACTCATGGCCACCACGACCCCCTCCCCGAGCACGGCCGACGACGACCGCCTGCTGTCGCCCGAATTCATGCACAAGCTCGACCGGCTCGAGATACTCTCGCGCAAGATCTTCACCGGACGCATGAAGGGCGAGCGCCGCAGCAAGCGCAAGGGCGAGAGCGTCGAGTTCGCCGACTATCGCAACTACGTGGTCGGCGACGACCTGCGCTTCCTGGACTGGAACATCTACGCCCGGCTCGACCAGTTGCTGCTCAAGCTCTTCATGGAAGAAGAAGACCTCAGCGTCTCGGTGCTCTTCGACGTCTCCCGCAGCATGGACTGGGGCCGGCCGAACAAGGCCATGTATACCAAGCGCGTCACCGCCGCCCTGGCCTACATCGGCCTGGTCAACTACGACCGCGTCAGCCTCTACGGCTACTCCAACCAGCTCGTGCACGAGATGCGCGCCATCCGCGGCCGGCGGCTCACCTCGCAGATGATCCAGTTCCTGGAGAACATCGAGCCGGGCGGACCGTCGTATTTCACCGCCGCGGCCCGGCACTTCGCCCTGCGGCACAAGGGCAAAGGCGTCTGCGTGGTCATCAGCGACTTTCTCGACAAGGGCGGCTACGCCGACGGCTTCCGCTACCTGCTGGGCCGCGACATGGACCTCTATGCCATCCAGGTGCTGGCCCCCGACGAGATCGACCCGCCGCTGGCCGGCGACCTCAAGCTGATCGACGTGGAAGACGAAGACGTGGCCGAGGTGACCATCAGCCAACTGCTGCTCAAGAAGTACAAGGCCATGCTCACCGCCTACTGCAACGACCTGAAAAACTACTGCACCCGCCGCGGCATCACCTACGTGCTGGCCAACACGCGCGTGCCCTTCGATACCCTGGTGCTGGCGTACCTCCGCCAGCGCGGGCTGCTAAGATAGGAATGCCATGAACGCCAGAAAGCTGATTCCGATCGTGCTGTGTGCCCTGCCGCCGGTGCTGCTCGCCGGATGCAAGCCCGCCACGCGGCCCGCCGCCACGCGGAGCGCCGGGCAACGTCCCAATGTCGTTTTCATCCTGGTCGACACGCTGCGGGCCGACCGGCTGGGCTGCTACGGCGACCAGCGCCGCCTGGCGCCGCTGTTCGACGAAGTCGCCGCCGAGGGTGTGCTCTTCGAGCGCGTCATCGCCCAGTCACCGTGGACGCTGCCTTCGGTGGCGTCCTATTTCTGCGGGCTGTATCCCACGGTGCACAAGGTGACGAGCTATGAGGCCGCGCTGCGCTCGGCCCGCAGCGCCGGCTCGGTGCGCTACTTCAGCGACCAGTTCACCACGCTGGCCGAGATTCTGCGGGACCACGGCTACCAGACTGCCGGCTTTTCGGCCAATCCCTTCGTCACCGCCAAGTTCGGCTTCGCGCAGGGCTTCGAGCATTTCGACTCGAGCTTCGCCAGCAACGACACCCGCGGCGACGTCGTCAACCAGGCGGCCCTGCGCTGGCTCGAGCAGCGTGACCCGCAGCGGCCGTTCTTCCTCTATCTGCACTACATGGACGTCCACGACCCCTACAAGGCCGACGCCAAGTACGTCGAACCGCTGATAGCCGCGGTCGAGCAGCGGGCCGGTAAACGCAAGCTCACGCAGGCCGAACGCAAGCGCCACGTGCGCTACTTCGCCAAGTCGGCCCGCGCTTATCAGACCAACCCGCGTCACCGGGCGCTGTTCGCCTACGCCGACTACTGGGTCGCCCGCTACGACTCCGGCGTGGGACAGATCAACGAGTTCCTCGACGTGCTGCGCCGGCGGCTGCAGGGCATGGGGCTGTGGGACGACGCCTTCGTGATCCTGGTGTCCGACCACGGCGAAGCGCTCGGCGAGCATCACATCTGGGCCCACGGCCTCAGCGCCCATCAGGACCAGTTGCACGTGCCCTTGATCCTGCGCTGGCCGGGGCATCTGCCGGCGGGGCGCCGCATCGCTCAGACCGTGCGGCTCTTCGATCTGATGCCCACACTGCTCGAGGAGATCGGCCTGCCGGTACCCGGCGGTCTGCAGGCCCGCTCGCTGGCGCCGCTGATCCGCGGCGAAGGCGGCCAGTGGCCGCCGGCCCTGGCCGAGGCCGTCAAGGAGGCTCCGCAGAACAAGGTCATAGTGCAGGGACCGTGGAAGCTGCTGGCCTGGCTCGATCGCAACCGCTTCGAGCTGTACAACCTCGACGACGACCCCCACGAACAAACCAACCTCGCCGACCACTACCCCGACCGCGTGGCCCAACTGCGCGCCCTGCTCGACGCCCAGTTGGCCGAGAACCAGCGCCTGGGCCGGGGCATCAAGGCCACCAGCCGCGAGATCAGCGCCCAGGAACGGCGGCGCTTCCAGGCCCTGGGCTATCTGGAAGAAGACCACCCCCCCGCCAGCCAGCCGCAGTCCCAACCGCACGAGCCCCCCCCGGATTAGCCCGGATATTTCATCAGGCTTCGGGTTGTTCTGTTTTTGGGGTCTTTGGGCTGGCGGTGCGCAGTTGAGCGGGCGTGTGGTGCTGGTCGGCGCAGAACGCTCCCTTTC
>CAZRSM010000054.1:0-7411 GCA_964602755.1 uncultured Planctomycetales bacterium | reverse complement strand
GAACCCACGACCTCTTGCATGCCATGCAAGCGCTCTCCCAACTGAGCTACGGCCCCGCTGGCTGCGTTCTGCTTCTCGAGTGGTCAGGGGCGGATTTGAACCGCCGACACACGGATTTTCAGTCCGTTGCTCTACCAACTGAGCTACCTGACCGGCTGGTTTCGCCGAGGCGGGCAGTGCCCGCCAGATGCATAAGGCTAAACCGCCGGTGCGGCGGAGTCAAGGGCCCCGCTGGCGGGCGGGAAACCGGCGCCGGCTTCAGCCCGGCCCGGCGGCAGATTATCGCCCGGTGGTCCCAGCCTGGGGGTTTTGCAGCCGGCCCTAGGCCACGTCGCGTTTGTGCAGGGCGGCCCGGAGCTCGGGCACGATCGCGCGGATGTCGTCGAGGTGGGGGTGCAACAGCAACGCCCGCTGGTACCACTCCAGGGCCTCGTCGAACCGCCCCAGCTCGACCATGGCGTGGCCGGCGGCGGCCGCCGCCGCGAAGTGGTGCGGGTTGTACTCCACGGTGGCGATGCAGGCCTGGGCCGCGGCTTCCCACTGCTCGAGCAGGTGGCAGGCGACCCCGAGCTGGTGATGGGCCTCGGCGTAGCGCGGGTCGGCGGCGATGATGTCGCGCAGCAGGCGGGCGGCATCGGAGGGGTCGCTGCGCATCAGCTCGATCGCCACCGCCAGTCGATCGCGCGACTGGGGCGCTCCAGCCCGCATCCAGATCGACCACAAAGCATCTTCGGCGGCCTGCCGCAGTTCGGCTTCAGCGCGACCCAGCAGGGCCATCAGAGCGGGACAGTCGGACATTTCGCCGACGGCGGCCAGGCAGCGGGCGGCTTTGGTCACGACGTGCGGGGCGTCGGAGGCCAGCAGCTCGCGCAGCAGCTCGTGTGGCCAGTGCTTGCGCACCACGGCCATCAGTTTGGCCAGGTCGCCACGCTCCAGAACGGGCGCGACGGTATGCAGGAACACCTGTTCCAAGTCATGCCCCACGGCGAGGCCACTCCTGTGCATGAACGAATGCCGCCCGAGCGTCTTGCGTCATAACATACTACGCCGCCAGCAGATATGCAGCATCGTGGCGGCATGCTACCCTCCGGGACACGCACAGCCCGAAGATAGCGGCTTGTCCCCCCGTCCGTCAATGTTTTCTTGGCTGGCGCAAACGGGAACGCGCACGGCCAATGACGCGTGCGAACTCCGCCGGCGCTGCGAATGCCCTGCCCGGAAGAGCGACAAGCGCCCCCTGGCGGCGCCAGGCCCGCGCGGCGCGCACCGCTGCCAGCGAGGCGTCGTGATGCGCAGCCGGTTGCATCCTGCTGCGGTGTGCCCAATACTACCAGCAAGCCGCCGGGCCGGTGGAGCCCGGGGGTGCGAGCTGCGCTCGACAAGCAACCTGAGCGATTCGGAGCCTGACCTTGAAAGCGTTTGTGACAGGACTCGTACTGGGCGCGGTCGCGTTGGCGGCGGCGCTGGTGGTACCGCGATTCTTGCCCGGCCGACCCGCGGCTGACACGCGCGATGCGCTGGGCAGGGCCGAACTGGCCAAGCGCCAACTGCTGGCCTACGACGCCGAGCTGCCGCTGCTGGGGCAACGCACCGACGCCGAGCAGATGGCCTCGGCCGACTTCGAGCGTCTGGCTCAGCAGCGTGCCGAGGCTCTGGCCGATCTGAACAAAAAGTTCAACACCATGGTGCGCAATGCGCAGGCCATGGACCGCAGGCTGGCGATGCCGACCGGCAAGCTGCGGGCTCTGGCCACCAGCCCCAGCGGCCTGGAGGCGGCCATCAGCGAATTCAAGCGCATCTTGCGCGAAAACGAAAAGCTGCTGACCGAGGCCGCACGCAACGCCCGTCAGGCCAGCACCGCGGCGCGCGATACCACCGGCGTGGGCGAGGTGCTCGGTACGGTCAAGCTGGCCGAAGCCGACCGCTACCTGAGCGTGGCCCGGCTGGTCCGTTCCCGGATGGCCGATCATCTCCGCGTGCTTTACGACCTGGCGCTGCGCTGGTCGGAGGCACGCAACCAGCGCGACTACTACGTGGCCCGCGACATGGCCGACAACCGCGAGCTGCTGCAGGACGATCTGGCCCAGATGCAGGCGGCCGCCGAGGAGGCCCGCTCCAAGGCGGCGCAGCTCGAGGCCGGCATCGCGAAACTCGAGCGCGAGCTGGAGACCATCACGCGTGAGATCAGGCAGTTGCGCGACGAGCGGTTGGCGCTCCGGGAGGCCGGCTTCGAGCTGGGCAACGACCGGGCGTACCAGGAATACAGCGTCCGCTACGCAGCGCTCAACAACAAGCTGGCCGAGCTGCAGAGCCGCGAGATGCTGCTGCGCAACGGTGGCATCGTCGGCGGCAAGCTGGCCGGCGACGATCTGCTCGAAGCGCCCATCGAGGGCGGCGAGCAGGTGGTCGGCATCGAGGAGCTCAAGCGCCGGCTGAACACCGCCCGCGTGCGGGCCGGACGTTTCGAGCAGGCGGTTCTCAGCATCCAGCGCGAGCTGGCCGCGCTCGAAGAGGCCGAGCAGGAGCTGGCCCAGTACCGCCAGACGTACGCCCAGCGCATGACCCAGTACGCCGAGGCTGCGGCGGCGGTAAGCAAGCAGATCGACGAACTGGAGCAGCAGGCGTTCGAGGCCGAGCAAAAGGCGCTCAAAGCCGCCAATGAGGCAGCCGGCGCCTTCGCCCAGGCCCGCCGGGCGGTGGAGCGGTTCAAGCGTCAGGCCCAGGAGCTGCAACGCCAGGCCGATCCGCAACGGCAGAACGAGCGGCTGAAGCGCATCGCCGCCGACAAGGGCGCGGTCGAGTTGGCCCTGTCCGGCGAGGCCGACGCGCGGCTGATGGCCGGCCGCATTCTGACCGAGCAGGTCGTCGGCCAGCGACACGAGCTGGAAACCCTCACCGCGGCGGCGGCCCTGATGGAGGGCTTCGAGCCGCAGACCGACGAGCTGGCCGGCAACCTCGCCAGCGCCCGCGAGGAGGCCGTCAAGCTGCTCCAGCAGGCCGGCGAAATCTACCAGCGCCTGGTTCAACAGGGCGGCACCCGGGCCTGGGCGCCCCAGTCGGCACTGGCACTGGTCAGCCACCTGCTGTGGCAGGTCGACCCCCAGAATGCCGACCAGCACCGCAGCAACCTGATCGCCCGGCTCGGCCAGGCCATCGAGAACCGCACGCAGTGGCCATACCTCCAGAAGGAGGTCGAGCTCTATGGACTCCTCACCGGCGGCAGCGCCCCCGCCCCGGCCCAGCAACCCGAGCAGCCGGCCGAGCAGGAGCCGCCGAACGGCGCGGGCGATTGACCCGGTTCATCCACCAGGGAAGAAGATTGCCATCCCCCGCTGCCCGTCCTGCACGCCACGGTGACTGACCCCCTGCGCCGTGGGGGCTAGCGCCGCAGCAGCCACAGGTATTCGCGGTTGCCGCCCGAGCCGGACAGGGGGCTTTCGAGCTCGGCCGTGATGTTCCAGCCCAGGTCGGTGACGTCGTCGCGCACCTGCGCCAGCACGCGCTGCAGATACTCGCTGCGCAGTACGCCGCGGCGCAGCCACCCTCGCGGGGCCTCGTAGTGCGGCTTGACCAGCACCACGGCGCAGCCGCCGGAGCGCAGCGTTCGCCGTACCGCCGGCAGGACGAGGCGTTGCGGGGTCCAGCCCACGTCCACGGTGACCAGGTCGCAGGGTTGCGGGCAGACGAAACGCAGGGCGTTGGTCCGTTCGCAGACCACCACCCGCGGATCGCTGCGCAGCCGCTCGTGCAGCACGCCGTGGCCGGGATCGACCGCGTAGACCCGCTGCGCGCCGCGGCTCAGCAGGCAGTCGACGAACCCGCCGGTGTGGCTGCCGAAATCGGCGCAGACCCAGCCGCTGACGTCCAGCCCGAAGGCCGTCAGCGCCGCGTCGAGCTTCTCGCCGGCGCGGCTCACGAAACGCCGCTGCTCACTCATGCTTGCGTCGCTCGCGGGCCACCACGCGCCAGTCGGCTCCCGGCGGCCGCTCCAGCACCACCACCGCCGCGCCGGTGGTCCACTCGAACACCTGTCCGTCGATCCGCAACACCACGCTGCGGTCGCGCGCCAGCGGCAGCTCGCGCCGCACCAGTCGCAGTCGCCGCACGTTCCGCGTCGCCAGTTCGAGCTTGCGGGGCGGCGTCAACCGCACGTCGACCGCGACGGCATCGCAGGCCCGCACGCGCTCGAGCACCTGCAGGTACTTCGGCAGCGGCGGCAACGGCGGACCGGCGGGCTGCGAGGCGGGCTGCGAGGTGGGCCGAGTCGTCGGCTGCGTCGCCGGGGTGGGCCGCGGGCGGCTCGTCGGGCCGCTGCTCGGCGTGCTCGTGTCGGGCCCGGCGACCGGCCGCGAGGCCGGCAGGTCCGAGGCCGCGTCCCGGCGGCCGTCTGGTGCGGTGCGGCAGCAGAGCAGTCCCCATGCCAGGGCAACTACTCCCACGAGCAGTCCGGCTGCCAGCGGTTTGGCACGTCGCGCAGTCATGGTGAAGGTCCTCGTCGCATGTGCTGTATTCTACAGCCGCAGAGCTGGTGTCGATGCGACAACGGGACCACCTCTTTGCCCCATCTCGCGGGCAGCCTGGACGAGGGTCGTAAGTACAGCGCGTCCGTTATCCGAGCCTTCTTGTGAGAGACCAGGGGGGCGGGCGAATGCGGCTTGCGGTCGGGCGGCCCTTCGATTGGCGCCTCAGACCGCCGCCGGCGCGGGGCGGGCGTCGACGAAGGGCCGCACGTAATCGTCGAGCCGCCGGTTGGCGAGGGCCTGGGCGATCTGACTCGGGCTGGGCAGCCGGTCGAGGTACTCTTCGGCGATCTGATCGGTGAAGTCGCGGTTGCGCGTGTAACGCAACTCGGCCTGGCGGTCCTGCGGCACCGGCTCGATCGTCAGCAGGTCGCCGGCGCGGATGTGCGCGGCCAGGGCGCGGTGGGCGGCGCGTACCGCCAGCATTCCGAGCTCGAACGGGTCGACGGCCGCCGGCGCCGGCAGGGCGTGCATGATGATGGGGCCGGAGTCGAGGCCGTGACTGAGGCGGTGCAGCGTAGCCCCGACGAATTCGGGTCGGCGGTCGTAGAGGGCCCAGAAGTTGGTCGAGCTGCCACGGTATTGGGGCGAGACGCCCATGTGCAGGTTGACGGCGCGGCGCTGCACCAGCAGGTCGCACAGCGGCCCCTTGATGTAGCTGGCGCCGAAAACCACGAACAGGTCGGCCTCCAGCGCCGGGGCCAGGCAGTCGAGATCGAGCAGATTGACATCGCCCATGCGGATCGGCATCTGCCGCACGCCGGCGGGCGCGAAGCGCGGCGGCCCGAAGACCGCCCGTTCGGCGGCGATGACGCGGGTGAAGTAGCGCTGCATCACTTCCGACTTGCGGAAGAAGTCGTCAACCCGGCCGGGGAAGACGGTGTTGCACTCCTGGACGACCAGCAGCTCGTCGGCCAGAGCGGCCAGCGTCTCGATCAGGGCGATGTGACGAGGCTGGTTGCTGGTGAAGACTGTGATCCGCATGCGCGCATCTCCCGCATGATGTTGGCGTGATCCTGGCGCGGGTATTCGAGCGGTCCGAACCGCCGGGCGGCCATGTCGGCCCGGAATCCCACCACGATTCCCATCTCGCGCAGGATCTGCAGCGTCTGGTGGCTGTACGAATTGCAGGGGTGCGAGACGCATCTCGGCGCCTGGCCGGTGATGTTCCTGATCACTGTGGAGTTGCGCTCGTATTCGCGGCGCTGCTCGTCGGGAGGCAGTTCGGCCAGCGCGGTGGGATGCGTGTAGGAGTGCAGGCCGATCACGTGACCTTCCGTGTGCAGGCGGTGCACCTGCTGCGGCGTGAGCCACAATTCGTCGGCCAGCTCGGCCAGCGAAAGCCCGCGGGTGGCGATCAGCGTGTCCATCAGGTGCTCGTAGCGCACCCGGCCCAGCACGCGGTCGCGGACGAAGCGGAAGCGCCGGTCGGCCTCGCTGTAGAACGGAAACTCGCTCAAGTAGCTGTCGGGCTGGAACGCCACCAGTGCCCGGGCCACCTCTTCGGCATAGGGCGAGCAGGCCAGCAGGCGGTAGAAGTCTTGGTAGAAGTCGGTGGTTGTGTCGTAACACAGGATGCGGAACGTCCTGTAAACCTCGAGGCGGCTGATCTCGCCGGCCAGCACCTGGCCCGTGACGAACCAGAACGCCGTCAGGCCGAAGTCCGCCAGCACCGGCAAGGCCACGTCGTACTGCCAACGCAGCGTGTCGTCGAAAGTCAGGCACAGGTCGTCGCCCAGCTCGCCGTTGGCGGCGCGCTCGAGCCACTGGGCGGCCGGCAGGATGCGCCCTGGTCCGAGATGCTCGATGAGCGCCGCCAGCTCGTCGGCCGAGAGCGAGCCGTCGCCGGCCGGGTGGCGGTCGTCATGGAAGTGGTGGAACATGATGCCCAACGGCGGCATGGCGGTTTCCCGTCCTGCTGCGACGCGCACGGCACCCGTCGACCCCCGACGGGGACGCAGCGCCTGTCCCGATATCTATTCGGCAGCTTGGGCGGCGCCGGCACAGGGATTCCGGGCGAATGAGCAGTGGCAAGTGCCCTGCGACGATGTGTTGCGCAGCGCGTGCCAGGCCGCAGTGGTGGGCACGCGGTGGTGGTTACGTCCGTTTCCGAACCGCTTGAGGTGAATCAGGGGGCGCTGCCCAGCTCGGGCCGCTGCAGTTGCGGTCGATGTTCGTACAGGTAGTCTTCGGCCCGCGCCAGCATGCCCAGGAACTCGCCCCCGGAGATGAGCCGCATTTCGCTGGCCGGATGCGCGATGCCGCGGTAGACCAGCTCGCGATGGGCGTAGCGGCCCAGCCCGAACAGGCGCCAATTCAGCCCGCTGCGCAGATCGATGGCTCTGGCGATCATGTAGCTGACGGCCGCCCGGTCGAGGTAGCTGTCGGGCCGGTGCTGCCAGTACGGAGCTATGAGGTGTTCGCTGCGCATCTGCTGGCGCAGGGCGTCGAAGTCGCCCTCGAATACCTCTCCGTGGGCCAGGATGTAGACCGCCCGGTAGGCCGGCTCGGCGGTGACAAAGGGCAGGTTGCCGATGTACTCCACCAGTTGCGCGTTCGACTCAGTCGGCACGGCCGGCTGGGAGGCGGCGTGGCGGCCGGCCGCCTGGCAACCCAGCAGTACCGACCCGAGCGCCAGCGTCACGGCCAGCAGACTCGCCGGCGCGCGGCGCGGGCCGGCAGCGCTCGGCCTGCTCGCCCCGGACGTTCGGCCCACCCGTTGTGCCCATTTGCGGAGGTTCATTCAGAAGCTCCAGGTCAAGCCGGTGAACAGGAAGTTGCGCATCGAACGATCCTGGTACGCATCACCGGGGAAGAACGCTCCCCAGCGGACCGTCCACGACACGTCGGACGCCACCCGCCAGTTCACGTAGTAATCCATCTCCCAGCCG
>CAZRSM010000053.1:0-1579 GCA_964602755.1 uncultured Planctomycetales bacterium | reverse complement strand
CCAGCGCTCGCCCGCACTCGGCAGCGTCGCCAGCGCATCGCTGAGCGCGCCGGAAACCGCGCAGGCGTGCATGAGCGCCAGCGGCTCGGCCCCGCGCTGCTCGGCGGCGTCGGGGCGCTCAAGCACAAGCATCACGCCGGCTTCGGCCGGCACCAGGCCGGCGGCCAGGGCGCCCGCTTCGTCCAGCGCGGCGTACAGCGGCTCGCTGAGGGCCTCAGCGCCGCCGGCCAGACAGAAATCCACATCGCCGGCCTCGACCAGGTCACAGCCATATTGTATTGCCTCAGCCCCGGCCAGGGGGCCGCAAGCGAAGGTCGCCGCCGGGCCGCGGATCGAATACTCGATGGCGGCCAGACTGGCGGGCGAATTCATGAAGGCGTGAGTGAAAATCATCGGCGAGGCCGCCCGCGGGCCGTGGGCCGCCATCCGCTCGCTGACGAGCATCATCGAAGCCAGGCAGCCGAAGGCCGTGCCGTGGCTGAGCGCGCGGCGCTCCGGCGGGGCGTCCTGCCACGGCAGCCTCGCGTCGCGCACGGCCAGATAGCAGCTCGCCAGGGTCAGGGCCGAGCAGCGGTCGAGATAAGTCTTGGGCGACTCGACGAGCTGCTTGATGTCGAAGTCGGGGACCTGGCCGGCCCGCTGGACTTCGTATATCGACGCGTCGAAAAGCGTCGGCGGGCCGATGTTTGCCCGGCCATCGCGCAGGGCCGCCTGACAGGCCTCGCGGCCAACGCCCAGGGGCGAGAGGACGCCGACTCCCGTCACGGCCACGCTCACCGCTCCCACCTCCGCATGGCCAGGCAGGCGTTGTTGCCGCCAATGCCCGCCGAGATCGACAGGGCCACGCGCACCTCGGCCCCGCGGCCCACGTTCGGCACGTAGTCCAGGTCGCAGGCCGGGTCAGGCCCGGTGTAGTTGGCCGTGGGCGGCAGCGTGCCCGTGTGAATGGCCAGGGCCGTGGCGGCGGCTTCGATAGCGCCGGCGGCCCCCATGAGATGGCCCAGGGCGCCCTTGATGGAGCTAACGGCGATCTCGTACGCCCGGTCGCCCAGGACGTTTTTTATCGCCAGCGTTTCGGCCGGGTCGTGATATTCGGTGCCGGTGCCGTGGGCGTTGATGTAGTCGATGTCAGCCGGCGCCAGGCCGGAGCGGCGCAGACATCCGGCCACCACTGCCGTCATCCCCTCGGCCCCAGGGTCGGGCGCGGTCAAATGATAGCCGTTGTTGTTCTCCCACCAGCCGAGCAGCTCGGCGTAGATGCGAGCGCCGCGGCCGAGCGCTCGTTCAGCCGGCTCGAGCACGAGGTACGCCGCCCCTTCGCCGAAGATGGTCCCACTGCGGTCGGCGGAGAAGGGCTTTATGTCATCGGGCGTGATGGTGCGCAGAGTGCTCAGGCCAGCCAGGGGCATGGGCGCCAGGCAGTCATGGCCGCCCGCCAGGGCCACGTCGCACAGGCCGGCGCGAAGCATGTCGGCGGCCAGGCCCACCGCGATGGTGCCCGACGAGCAGGCCATCGAGACCAGGCGCACCGGCCCGCCCACGCCCAGCACCTGCGAATCGACCCGGTCGAGCAGGATCT
>CAZRSM010000052.1:0-2877 GCA_964602755.1 uncultured Planctomycetales bacterium | reverse complement strand
GGCAAGCCCTGGAAGCTCAATCCACCATACTGGCGGCACCTATCATGGGTCGTCGACCAGGCCGCGGCCCGTGGCCTGTATGTGCTGCTGGTTTACGGCGCACCGGGCCGCAAGGACAAGCATGGCCCCTACTGCCGCACGCCTGAAGAGGCGTATCGGTACGGCAATGCCGTCGGCCGATTTTTGGGCCGGCGGCCCAACCTCATCTGGTGCAGCGGCACCGACGTCTGCCCGGACGACAAGCACAGCGTGGCGCCCATGGGCATGGCCGGATGGCACGCCATGGCCGAGGGCATAACCGACGGCGTCTGCGGCGTGGACAAATTCGATGGCAAGGCCGACTGGTCCGCGACGCTGATGACCTACCATCCCAGCGGCGCCAACACGTCGTCCAAGTGGTTTCACGACGCGCCGTGGCTGGATTTCAACGGCGCCCAGCTCGGGATGCGCGTCGGGCTGATCCCCAAGCTGCGGGCTGACTTCAACCGCCGGCCGCCCAAGCCCGTGGTCAACCTGGAGCCGTGGTATGAAAACTGCCGGTGGGGGGAGCAGCCGATAGGGCCGTGGGAAATCCGCTGCGAGGCCTACCAGTCGCTCTTGGCAGGCGCGTGGGGCTTTACCTACGGCAACTCCTATGTCTACCAATACGACTCTCCCGGAGAGCCGGACGGGTTTCAGTGGCGCGAGCACGTGCACGACCCCGGGCGGCTGCAGATGCGGCACGTGCGCACGGCCATGGAGCTGCCCGGCTTCGCCAAGCGCGTGCCGGCGCCGGAGGCGATCCTTGAGCCGCGGAAGCAGAAGGCTCTCGTGCTGAGCTACATTGCTGCGTGTCGAGCCGAGGACGGATCGGCCCTGTTCGTGTTCTCGCCGCAGGGCCGACCGTTTACGGTTGACCTGCGCGGGTTGAGGGGCGGCGAGGCGCTAGTCCGCTGGTACAACCCGCGGACGGGGCGGCTGACGGGGGTCGGGCGGGTCGAGACCCGGCAGCCGCGGAGATTCGAGCCGCCGGGGAAGCCGGGGCCGGGCAACGACTGGGTGTTGGTTGTGCAAAGTCGGTAGCGCGAGCTAATATAAACCGCGAGAAGCTGGAGCAGTGAGCCTCTCCGGAGAGTAAAGAAGTCCTCGTCGGGGCCATTTAGATCGGCGAGATGGTGGGCAGGGGCGGCACTGGCTGCTCGTCAATGCTATTCCCAAAGGGAGTGAGCCTGGTGCGACGCTGGCTGACCTGCGTCGGATTGATAGCTGTCTGTTGCGCGGCATGGGCAGGCTTCGGGCTGCCCAAGCTTCCCAAGATCCCGGGCGGCGACGAGCTGCCGGGCGGCAGGGTTGAAGTGCGGATACCTGGATTAGATCGCGTGCTCAAAGAGAAGCCCGCCCTGACCGTCAGTCTCAAGGATGCCAAGCTGGACGTGGCTTTCCTCGATGACTTCTCGCCCGACATCCTGGCGCCGCTGACCGAACTGCCCTACGACTTCGATGCCGGCTGGCCGCTGGTCATGGGCGGCGTTGTGGAGCACTGGGCGCAAAGCTTCTGCCTCGACCCGGGCCACTACGGAGCCGGCACGGGCAACCCGTACATCGACGCCCGCATCGCCGGCCCGCTGGCCGATGTCGTCGAAACGATCCTGAAGAATTCAGCCCGATACCTGGAGATACCGCAGCATCAGATACAGTCGCTGATTTGGGCCGTGGTCTCGCGCGCAAAAATCAGCGAGCTTTCGCCGGAGTTGCAGGATGTGGCCAAAAAGCTGCTGACGCCGGAGCAAATCGACAAGCTCAACGGCGGCGCGCTGGCGAAAATCCCCGAAGAGGTGCGGGAGCAGGTCTTTGGGAAGCTGCCGCCGCTGGCCCGCATGGCCCTGGAGGCCCAGGCGTCGCTGCGGCAAATGCTCGCCGAGCACCTGGACTTCGAGGCACTCGAACAAGTGGCTGTCCTGACCGGCGAACCGCCCGAAGATAAGGGTGACCGCACGGACCTGCCTTCGGGCCGCTGGTCCTTCGACCCCGATGGCTACTTTGTCCGCTACCTGCCCGACGGCTACGACAAGACCCGCATCCAGCTTTACGTGCCCGAGCGGCTGGAAATCCAGTCCGACGCCGAGGGCCGTATAGTCCTGGTGCGCGACACCCTGGGCAACCGCATAGAGATCGAATATCGCGACGACGTAGAGCCGGCCCGCGTGCGCGGCAACTCGCGCGTGAAGGCCCATGCGATTGCCGCTGTGCGGCTGGTGCGGGCCGCTGGCGACGGCGGCGAGCAGGTCTTCGAGCTGAAGGGCGGCTGGACGCTCACGGGCCTGCCGTCGGGTAAGGGTAAGCCGCGCGACGCCGACGACTTCCCCGGCCTGGCGGAGCGCTACAGACAGGCGACGGCTGCGGTGAAAAACTGGCGGCCGCTGATTGAGGCCATCGCCAAACGCCTGGACCTGGACCGCGATTGCCGCTACCTGACGTCCGCGGCCGAGGATTTGGCCGACCTCTCGCACCTGCAGGCCGCCGTGGCCGCAGCGCTGGACGGCGCCGACGATGCGCCTGAATGGGCCGCGCGGCAGGTGCTACTGCTCAAGCGGGCGTGGATGACCACCATCGGCATCGTCGCGCAGGGGCCGGCGGAAGAAGAAGACGCCCACTTGCCCTGGCGCCTGGGCATCGCTGAACTGCCGCGCCCGGCGCTGAGGCTGGCGTCGCTGGCGGGCCTGGCCGGTCTCGGCTGGGCGCGGGCAGATGTTCGCATCGCGTGGCGCGGCCGGCGGCTGCGCCGAAAGAGGCTCAAGCTGCCGAGCTTCGGCCCCTACGGCCACGTCGCCCTGCCCGGCCGCCGCGCGCGCCAGCGCCTGGGGCAGTCGGCACGCTCGACCGAAGACTCGCCGGGCA
>CAZRSM010000051.1:0-3826 GCA_964602755.1 uncultured Planctomycetales bacterium | reverse complement strand
CGCAACGGCTGATCGAGCGCGGCGAGGTGCGGCGCTTCTACTATGAACTGAGCGAGATCGTGCGGCGTTACGTGGAAAAACGGTTCGGACTCGCGGCACCGGAGATGACCACCGAGGAGTTCTTAGGCGCGCTGGCCCGCGATCGGGGTGCCGTGCCCTACGACGCCGATCGGCTGGGCGATTTCCTGCGGGCCTGCGATCTGGTCAAGTATGCCGCCCTGGAGCCGGGCCCCGAGCAGGGCGCCGCCGCCCTGGCCGCCGCCCGGGCGTTCGTGCAGGCGACCACCGCCGCGGTCGGCGCGCCCGAACCTGCGAGCATGGCCGATGTTCACTAGCGGGCATTATCACCTGCCGTTGACGCCTGACTGGCTGCACTGGCCGGTGCCGTCGGTCTGGCTGCTGCTGTTGCTGGCGGTGCTGCCGCTGCTGTGGTGGTTGTGGACGCGGCCGAGTCGCCAGCCGGTGCTGCGCTTCTCGAGCCTGGCCGACCTCCAGGCCGCGGGGGCCACGCGCTCGGCCCGGCGGCGCCTGCTGCTGCCGGCCCTGCGGCTGATCGCGCTGGGTTGCCTGATCGTGGCCGCGGCCCGCCCGCAGCGGCCGGATCAGTCCACGCGCGTCTACGCCGAGGGCATCGCGATCCAGATGGTGGTCGACACCTCGGGCAGCATGAACGACGTCGACCTCTCGCCCGCGGGCCGGCGGCTCACGCGGCTGGACGTGGTCAAGGAGGTATTCCGGCGTTTCGTGGTCGGCGATCCCGAAAGCGGCCTGGAGGGCCGGCCCAACGACCTGATCGGCATGATCCGCTTCGCCCGCTACGCCGACGCGGTATGCCCGCTGACGCTCGATCACCAGGCCCTGCTCGACGTGCTCAAAGCCACCGACACGGTCAAACGCCGCGAAGAAGACGGCACCGCCATCGGCGACGGCCTGGCGCTGGCGGTCGAGCGGCTCAAGGACCTCAAACGCACCGCCGGCTCGGGCGAGCAATTCACCATCACCAGCCGCGTGGTGATCCTGCTGACCGACGGCGAGAACAACTACGGCATGATCACGCCCCGGCAGGCCGGCGAGCTGGCCGCCACCTTCGGCATCAAGGTCTACACCATCCTGGCCGGCACCGGGCAGCTCGTCGGGCCGGGCTATCGCATCCCCGTCCCCGAAGACGACCTGCGCCGCATCGCCGAGCTGACCGGCGGCAAGTTCTACCACGCCCGCAACGAACAGGCCCTCGAGGAGATCTATCGCGACATCGACCAGCTCGAACGCACGCGCGTCGAGGAACGCCGCTACACCCGGTGGGGTGACCTGGCCCACTGGTGGCTGGTGGCGGCCTTTGGTGCCCTGGCGCTGCAGAGCCTGCTCGATGCCACCTGGCTGAGGAAGATCCCATGAGCGCCGTGCAATTCGACGATCTGCGCTGGCTGCATCTGCTGTGGATCGTGTTGCTGGTCGTCCTGGCCGGCATCTACGGCCAGTGGCAGCGCCGCCGCTGCCTGCGCGCCTTCGCCCAGGCGGGCCTGCTCGAGCGGCTCACCGCCCCGCGCGGCTGGCTGCGGGCCATGGTGCGTCTGACGCTGGTGACGCTGTGCCTGTTGCTGCTGACGGCCGCCATCATCGGCCCGCGCTGGGGCCAGGTCGAGCAGACCGTCACGCGCCGCGGCATCGACGTCATGGTGGTGCTCGACGTCTCGCGTTCGATGCTGGCCCGCGACATCGCCCCAAACCGCCTCGAGCGCGCCAAGGTCTCCATCCGCGACGACCTGCTGCCGGCCCTGGGCGGCGACCGCATCGGCCTGATCACCTTCGCCGGCGTCGCCACGCTCAAGTGCCCGCTGACGCACGACTACGGCTTTTTCCGGCTCGCGCTCGAAGACGTCTCCACCGCCAGCAGCCCCCGCGGCGGCACGCTGATCGGCGACGCGCTGCGCAAGGCCGCCGAGTGCCTCGACGACCAGCTCGACACCTACAAGATCGTGCTGCTGATCACCGATGGCGAAGACCACGAGAGCTTCCCGGTCGAGGCCGCGAAGGCACTGTGGCAGGACCTGCGCGTGCCGGTGGTCGCGGTGGCGCTGGGCGACGAGCGCGAAGGGGCGCAGATTCCGCTCGACGGCGACCAGGGCCGCCAGTATCTGACATACAACGGCGAGGTGGTCTGGACGCGGGCCAACTTCGACGCTCTGCGACAGATCGCCGCCGTCTCCGAGCTGGGCCTGTTCGTGCCGGTGGGCACGCGCAACTTCGACCTGGGCGAGGTCTATCGCCAGCGCATCGTGCCGGCGATCGAGTATCGGGAATTGTCGGAAGAACAGCAGGTCCTGCGGCCGGCGCGCTACCAGTGGTTCGCGCTGGCGGCCCTGGCCCTGCTGCTGTGGGATTCGCTGCTCAAGGATGGACCGCGCCGCCGCGACACGCTGCGGCTGCGCCGCGACCAGGAGATGGCAGCATGAGAACCGCGGTACTGCTGCTGGCGCTGCTGGTCCCGGCTCCGGCCGTCGCCGACGAGCTGGAGCAGCAGCGCGAGATCATCGGACAGGGCAACGAGCTGTACGCCGCCGGCAAATACGCCGAGGCGCTCGAGCGCTACGCCAGCATCGAGCGGCCCGACCCCCGCGTGGCCGCCGAGCTGCTGTTCGACCAGGCCGCCGCGCACTACATGACCGGCCAGCTCGACGAGGCCCGCGAGCTTTGGACCCGGGCGGCGCCGCTGCGCGACGCGCGTTTCGAGGCCGCCTGTCGCTACAACCTGGGCAACTGCGATTATGCCGCCGCCTTGCAGGCCCTGCAGAAGCAGGACACCGCCGCGGCGGGCGCTGCGATCGAGAAGGCCATGGCCAACTACGCCGACGCCCTGCGGCTGCGGCCCGATTTCACCGACGCGCGGGCCAACCTCGAGCTGGCCGCCCAGCTCAAGAAGATGATCGAACAGATCCAGCAGCAACAACAACAGCAACAATCCGGCCAGAAAAACGAGGATCAACAAAAGCAGGACCAGCAATCCTGCGACCAGCCCTCCCAGGGCGACCAGCAGCAGAACAAGCGGCAACAGTCCGACTCGCAGGACCAGCAGTCGCCAGACCAGCCGCGGCCCGACCAGCAACAGTCGCCGCAACAGCAGGACCAGTCACAAGCCGACGAGCAACAGACCGCCGGCCAGCAGCCCGACCAGGCCGAGCAGCGCAACGAGCAGTCCGGCCGGAAGATGAAAGTCCAGATGACGCGCGAGGAGGCCCTGCGCCTGCTGCAGCGCATCCGCGACGCCGAGCGCCAGCGCCGGCAGATGCTGCGCCGCCTGGAAGCCGCCAAACAGAAGCCGGTCGAGAAAGACTGGTAGCCGGCGGCGCGCGTGCAGCTGATCTCCCCTCCCTCGCAGGCAGGGGCGGGGGAGGGTGGAAGCCTGCGAAGGCGTGCTGCCGACGGATGACCCCGAGGCTAGCGACGTGCGCAGTTCGCAGGGTGGGCACTGCTGACAATCCGGCTCTCTGTTGGCGGCTCGTGTTCGCGGGCCCTGCCCCCCCTGTGGTCCCCCCTGGAAGGGGGGACGGTTGACAGCAATCGCGGTGGGCGGTGCCCACCCTGCGCAAAAGGGACGAAGGGACGGAGGGACGCAGGGACGAAGGGACAGGCGCCCTTGGCGTCCTGGCGGTTTCCTTGGCGCCCTTGGCGTTCCTCGGCATCTTGGCGGTTTCTGGCGGACGCTGGCGCGCTCTGCTCGTGACAGGCGGTGTCCACCCTGCGGCTCGGCGTCTTTGGCGGCTTCCCGGCGACTGCACCCGGCAGCGCCTGCAATAGCACGCAGCGAGAGAAAGGGAAGCGACCGAGA
>CAZRSM010000050.1:0-5570 GCA_964602755.1 uncultured Planctomycetales bacterium | reverse complement strand
TCTGCGGCGGCGACGAGATCCGCCCGGAACACATCCTGCCGCTGGGTCGCCAGGAGGACGCTTCGGCCACCTGCAGCCTCGAGCCGGCCGAACTGGGCAAACACGGGCTCAACGAGACGGTGGCCGACATCGAATGCCGACTGATCCTGATGGCCCTGCGCCAGTGCAACGGCAACCAGGCCCGCGCCGCCCAGAAGCTGGGCATCCCGCGCACCACGTTGCGCGACAAAATGGCCAAGTACAACATACCGGTCAATTAGCAACAGCGAATCAGGGATTGCAACTCTCCCCCGACGGCACGCACGCTGGGTAACACCCCCCGGGCGGCGCGCGTGCCGGACAACTCCCCTCCCTTCCAGGGATGGGGCAGGGGGAGGGCGGAGGCCTGCGGATAGAAAACGACGCCGGACGCCGTGTTGACTGGCGCCGAATGAAGAATGGCGAATGCCGAATGGCGAATTGCTTACGCGGCCGGGTGCAATTCGTAGGGTGGGCGGTGCCCACACCGCGGTTCGGCGGGCCTGGCGCTCAAAGGTGGTTGCGAGGCTACTTGGGGGGCCAGGCGGGCAGCACCAACTGGTCAGGACTGACGTCCAGTTCGCCGGTGAATGTGCCCAGGTTGCTGTTGCCGCACTTGGGGCAGACCGGCACGACGGGCAGTCGCGGGGCGTCGTCGTTGGGGTCTGCAGTGAGGGGGGGTACGAAATAGGTATTGCATTTCTGACAGTGGAAGACGGGGTAGACCGCCGTCTGGCCGCATTCGGGGCACTCGTAGGGTGGCGGGATGGCCACGCGCGTCTCGACGTGTACCAACTGCCGGCAGGCCAGGCAGACGCAGTTGACCGACGCCTTGGTGGGCAGGTGGGTGGTCTTGCCGGTGGTGCGGAAGGCGTACACGCCGGCTCCGATGATGGCTATCAACGACACGGCGGCATATATGGCGTTCTTGCGGTTCATTGCTCACCGGCGGTAGCGCGGAACGTTGGGCAGACGACCCCAGGTGCGTTTCCAGGTCTTGTACTTGGAGCAGATTTCGGCGGCCGGCAGGGCGCGCGGATGGCCGACGTTACACGGAGCGGGATCTACCGTGGTGAACTTCGGCCTGGTGTTGCGCAGTTCCTGAATGCTGCCGCGATAGACGTCGCCCGGCAGGCGGGTCGTGAGTTCGCCCGGCAGCCAGGTGAAGTACTTGACGGTGTCGACCGTGCGGTCGGGATCGTCCATGCTGGGCGAGGGGTTGTAGCCCCCCAGATCGGGGACCACCGGGCCGGCGTGGCCGTCGAAGAAGATGGCGTTGGCGATGTATTCACGCGTGTGGCGCCAGGCCACGGCCGAGGCGTAGTTGGGCGTGTACCCCGGGGCGCCCTGGCCGCCGGAGGCTACCCACATGGCGTTCAGGCTGCCGAACCAGGACCACCAGCCGTCGATGGCGTAGATCTGGCGCGTGGGGTCCTTGTGCCGGTCGCCGGGCTGGTTGCAGCCGGCCACGAAGTTCTGGGCGTAGCTGGTGCGCGTGCCCCAGCGGATGGTGTCGCGCATGCCCATCTTGCGCACGAAGTTGAAGCGCCAGTTGCGGGCCTTGTACTCGGTGGGCTCGTCGGGCCACTCGTCGACCGGGCAGATGCCCACGGCCCAGTCGTCGGTGTAGCGCTGGTCGTAGAGCACGTCGACCCAGGTGAGCATCCAGCGCACGTGGCCAACAGGGCCTTCGCCGTCATCCCAGATGGGGGTATAGCCGCCGGTTTCGGTTTCGCAGGCCATCAGGGCCTGGCCGATGGAGCGCAGGTTGACCATGCACTTGGTGGTGCGGGCCTTTTCCTTGGCCAGTTTGAGCGACGGCAGCAGGATGGAGATGAGCATCGAGATGATGGCGACTACCACCAGGAGCTCGATGAGGGTGAACCCCTGGCGTGGCCGGTGAGGTTGCCGGGTGAGCATCGTGCACCTCCTTGGCACGTGGCCGCGGGATAATGAGAGGATACAAGACCACACGCTCGTTACGTCCGGGGCGACGGGAGGCACGCCGGCGATGAGGCGCGCATGAGTACCCCGCCAGCAACAACACCACACTACGACGGGCGCCACTGGCCAGCAACGGGAAATGTGTCCATGGCAGAATCTTATACGCGCGTTGCCATTCGGGCCGGGCGGCGCGCTGCGCGACCGCTCACGTTGTTGGCTTTCACTTGTTTTCGAAATAACCGTATTCACGCCTTTTTGCAGGTCTTGTGGCCAGTTGACCCGAGCAACTTGTCCTACGTTGTGCGGATTTCGGCTTGTATCCCGACATGCCCCGTGGTACCATAGAATCCGTGAAATCCGGCTCCCGGTTCCACGGCGGAGTGGGCGGGGAGGGGAGACATTTCCAGCGCGGTTTCTGGCTCGCAAAAGGAGGACAAGAAATGAAACAGCTAGTGTGTGCGGGTGTCATCATGTTGCTGGTGGCAACCGCGTCGGCCACGCCGTACGTGGTCTACTCCAACGACTTCACGACCACTGACGGCGTGACGGTGCGCCCCAACGACCCCAACAACCCCACCACCGGTCCCTACCTGGAAGACGGCGGCGTCTGGGCCCACGTGCCGATGGATTCCACCGGCTATCAGGTCATGGACGTGCAGATGATCGATCTGCAGGACCCCAACGCCTTCGATTTCACCTATGGCGACTTCACCATCATCCTCCAGATCGAAGGCGACTGGCTGATCCCCGACGAGACCCAGGGTTTCTGGCTGCGCATCTACTCGCGCCGCTGGGACGAGGGCGCCGGCCAGTGGGCTTTCAGCGGCAGCCGCAACTTCTTCTTCAACGTCGAGCACACCTCGGTCGGCGGCGGCTTCGGGCCCGGCTGGCAGACCTTCACCCGCAACATCGACGACTGGGACGAGGACAACGGCTGGGGCCCCTTCGACCCGAGCCAGGTCTACAAGTTCCGCATCGACTGCATCAACTGGTCGCCCGACATCACGCCCTACCGCTTCGGCATCACCGACTTCACCTTCATCGCCCCCGAGTGCCCCAATGACCTCGACGGTGACGACGACATCGACCTGGGCGACCTGGCGATCCTGCTGGCCAACTACGGCTGCGCTCCCGTGCCGCCGACCACCGTCTGGAGCAGCGGCGGTTTCGAGGCCTATGCGCCGGGCGACCTGGTCGGCCAGGACAACTGGCAGGACGACACCAGCGATCCCAATTACGGTGTGGTGCAGATCGTCAGCGATCCCACCGGCGCCGGCATGGGCGCGGTAATGATGATCGATCCGCCGGGCACCGGCGGCGGCTGGCTGGGCGCCTATCGTCCGCTGGCGAGCCCGCCCACCGAGCGCTACGTCGTCATCGAGTGGGACCAGTACCGCACCGGCCTGACTGACAACGTCTGGTACGCCGACAGCCTCGCCTGGGACGGCTGGTGGGCCATGCAGTGGGACGCCAACGGCCAGGCTTCGAGCTACTACTTCGACTTCGGCGTGGCGCTGACCGCCGGCGTGTGGCAGCACGTGACCTACGTCATCGATACGGTCGGCCAGACGGCGACCGTCATTGTCGATGGCGAAGCATACACCGGTCCCAGCGTGATGCCTGACACCAGCATCGACGGCATCCTGTTCGAAGTCGAGCCGACCGAGTCCGGCGGCGCCGACGGCCCGATGTACATCGACAACCTGGTGATCGGCGAGAGCCCCTCGTACTTCGGCTGCTCGGCCGCCGACGGTGACTACGACGGCGACGGTGACGTCGACCTGGCCGACCTGGCGATCATGCTCGCTGAGTACGGCTGCGGCACCAACTGACGCACCGCACCGTGCGGCTCACCCCGGTCGCGCTGCGGCCGGCGCGAGCTGCCGGTAGAATCAACGGCGGCGGTCGGCCTGCGGGCCGGCCGTCGCCGGATCTTGTCCAGCGAGGTTGACCAGCCGGCGCCGGGGAGCGCCGCGCTGCGAGCGGAGTCCTGCCGGGGGGCGTGGGGAGTTCACCAATGAAGCGGCTGTGTGTGATCGTGCTGCTGGGCGTCATGAACGCCGACGCCGGGGCCAACCCGGCCATCATCTACAACAACGACTTCGATACCACCGACGGGGTGGTGGTCTACGGCGGCGATCCCAACTTCCCCATCAGCGGGCCGTACCTCGAAGATGGCGGCGTGTTCGCACACGTGGCGGCCGGCTCGACCGGCTACCACGTCATCGAGCTGACCATGGCCGACCTGCAGGCCGCCAGCGCCTACGACTTCTCGCAGGGCCAGTTCACCATCGTGCTCCAGATCGAGGGCGACTGGCTGATCCCCGGCGACACCCAGGGTTTCTGGCTGCGGCTCTATTCGCGCCGCTGGGACGACGGGGCCGGAGCGTGGGTCTTCAGCGGCAGCCGCAACTTCTTCTTCAGCGTCGAACACAGCTCCAACAGCGGCGGCTTCGGGCCGGGCTGGCAGACCTTCACCCGCGACATCAACGACTGGGACGAGGACAACGGCTGGGGGCCGTTCGACCCCAGCCAGGTATACGGGTTCCGGCTCGACTGCGTGAACTGGTCGGCCGACATCACCCCGTACCGCTTCGGCATCGACCGCTTCACGTTCGAAGGCCCGGCCACGCCGACCGACCTCGACGTCACGCTGATCGAACGCACCCCGCGCTACGACTATGACGCCGCCAAGAACAACCCCGACCCCGGCGACCTGGTGACCTTCCACGGCCACGTGGTCAACTGGGGCGGTCCGGTGGCGGCGGTGGACTACCGCTGGCAGATCGACGGGAGCACCGTGGCGACCGGCACGATGACCAACCTGGCCGCCGGCGAGGAGCGCGTCGTCACGCTGGACTGGACCTGGCAGGCCGGCGACCACGACGTGACGTTCACGGTCGATCCCAACGACCAGATCGCCGAGGAGAGCGAGGCCAACAACGAGCTCACCGACCGCGTCAACGGCATCATCGTCGGCTTCTGGGTCGAGCAGTCGGTCTACGACTATTTCCACGCCTACCAGCGCGAGCTGGGTATCGGTTCGAACAGTTGGCAGGACTGGGCCCAGCGGCAGATGGCCAAGTGGAACGAGCTGTCCGCCAACGCCGTCTGGCCCGATTCGCCCCAGGGCGTGCTCGACCGCGTGCGGATCGACAAGATCGTGGTGGTACCCGACGGGGCGTTGCCGCTCAACGGCGGTCTGCCGACCAACAACCCCGATCTCAGCGACAGGACCGTGGACATGATGTGGGGTTTCCCCGCCACGCTGCTCGACGGCAGCATGTATTCCAACCACACCAGCCTCAGCGAGGACAACCCGTTTTATATCGAAAAGTCGCTGCTGCACGAGCTGGGCCACGCCCGCTACCTGATAGACTGCTACGGCTGGGACGTGCACAACACCGCCGAGCACGATTCGGTGCAGATCTGGGAGGGCGATACCTACGTCGCCGGCAGCGAATACATGCCGTTCATCGCCTTCGGTTCGGTGCTCTACTACAACAAGAGCGGCGGCGTGATGACCGGCCCCTACGGCTTCCAGTGGTCGCCATATGAGACCGGGGCGCTCAACCGCATCGCCGGCCAGCGGGCCTGCTGCGGCAACT
>CAZRSM010000049.1:0-2117 GCA_964602755.1 uncultured Planctomycetales bacterium | reverse complement strand
CATACTATGGCATCGCGGAAATCCACTGGGACAAGGTCGCCGCGATGGCACCAGCGGGCCAGGTGGCCAGTAAATTCTTCCACGCGCTTTGGAAGATACTGACCTACAACCTCCCCTTCACCGGCGGATTTACAGCGGGCTTCTGGATGGGCTGGCGGCGTTCGTGAGCATTGTTCGCCCGCGGCCCGTCTGGTGGGTGGTCTTGGCCGCACAAGCGAACAGGGCGAAGGAGAACAGGGCGGAATGCCCTCGGCTGCGAAGTCGGTCGGCGATGAGGATGGGCGCCGCGGCGCGACGTGGCGCCCGACGTGGTGGATGTTCGGGGTTGTTGAATAGTGACGAATTCGCGCTGCGAGGCGACGCGGCTCGGCCGAGGTGTAGTCGCGGGCTTCAGCCCGCGGGGGTGGATGGGGCTGTGGACTGAGGTCCCGGACCGCCCACGTATGCGGCCGCGTGAAGAACCGCTGGCGAGACGGTTGGCCCCCTGGGGCCTAGGGTGCAGGGGACGGAATGGGACCACAGCGATGCCACCCCACTAGAGCGTGGCGCAGTGCCCGCAGGGGCGGAGCAGGCCGGCCGCCCTGCAAAGGCGAAGGACCACAGCCGCGCCACCGCTGCAGGCTAAAGCCTGCGACTACAAGTTGGCTGGAGGTCTCGGCCGCAGGCGCGGAGAGAGCGAGTGAGAAGGCGAAGGGAGAGGGTCGTGGGAGTGGGCAGGGCGGAACGCAACACGACGCGCGGGGGAATTCACCTGGCGGCCAGGGATAGGAGGGGCGCTCATGGCGGAGCGCTCGCATGACGAAAGCGCACGCACTGACCCCTGTGACGGGGGGCTGCTGTTCGTTGTCCAGCAGCACTCTGCGCGCCGGCTGCATTACGACTTTCGCCTGGAAATAGGCGGCCGGCTGGTGAGCTGGGCGGTGCCGAAGGGACCGTCGATGGACCCCGGCGAGCGGCGACTGGCCGTGCGCGTCGAGGACCATCCCATCGAGCACGCCTACTTCGAGGGCGTCATCCCGCCGGGCGAGTACGGGGCCGGTGAGGTCATCATCTGGGACCGCGGCACGTGGCGGCCCCTGGACGACGACCCTGAACAGGCGCTCAGCGAGGGCAAGCTGCTGTTTCTCCTCGGCGGCCACAAACTCCGCGGCCGCTTCGTGCTCGTGCGCACCCGCTACAAGGGCGAGCGCGAGAACTGGCTGCTGATCAAGCTCAAGGACAAGTACGCCATGCCGGGCGTAGACATCTGCGCCGAGCGGCCTGAGTCTGTGGTCAGCGGCCGGACCATCGCGGACTTGCGACTCTGGGCGGCGGCCGTGCGCGAAATCCTCGACGAGCTGCCGCGGCTGGCCGGCGCGCGGCGCGAGCCGATGCCCACGGCCCTGCCGCCCATGTGGCCCGGCGGCGAGCGCGAGGCGTTTTCGCAGCGCGGCTGGCTTTTCGAGATCGAGCAGCTCGGGCCGCGAGTGCTGGCCTACTGCGACGGCGCGGCCGTGGTGTTGCGCGACGCCCGGCAGCGCCCGGTGACGGACCAGTTCCCTGAGGTCGCCTTCGCGCTGGCGGCCATGCGCCTGCCGCGGGCGGTCATCGACGGCGTCCTGGGCGGGGATGCCCGCGAGGCCGAGGCAGCGCGAAAGCGGCTGGCCATGAGCGACAGGGCACAGGTCGAGCGCGCACGCCGCAGCCACGAGCTTTCGCTGCGCGCCTTCGACCTGCTGCACTTCGGCGACTTCAGCCTGCTGGATGTGCCGCTGACCGAGCGGCGGCGGCTTTTGAGCAAGCTGCTGCCGGACGAGGGGCCGGCCTGCTTCGTAGACCACATCGCCATCGACGGGCACGCTGCGGCCCAGGAGGCGGCCAGGCTCGGCGTGCGCGCGATTGCCAAGCGCGAGGACAGCCCCTACCGGCCCGGCGAGAGGTCGGCGGACTGGCTCATCATCGAGCTGCCGGAAAGCGCGCGGGCTGAGGTCGGCCGGCAGCGCGGCGAGGCTGAGCGGCAGCGGCGAGCGGGCGGGGAGGCGGCCGAGGCTCGCGCGGGGGAGCCGGTGCAAGCCGGGGAGCCTTGCGCACCGACGCAAGTTGAGCCTGAGGCGCCGCAGCGGCCGGCGACAGCGGCC
>CAZRSM010000048.1:0-6408 GCA_964602755.1 uncultured Planctomycetales bacterium | reverse complement strand
ACCACATTCTAGCGCCGCCCGGCCAGACGGCAAACTGGCCCCCGGGCGCAGCCGCTATACAATCACTCCACGATCACCTGCCCGCCTGCGCCAAGGAAACCAGGTGCCATGACCCGCGAGTTGCCTGCCACTCCACGTTTCGCCGGTGACGTGCTCACCATCGGCTTCGCCACTACTGCCGCCATGTGGGCCGTCGGCTTCGTTCTGCGTCTGCCGCTGATTCAGGCTCCCGGACCGCTGATCTTCGCCGCCTTGCTGCTGGTACTGCTGCTCGGCGGGGCCGCCGCCGGCCGCTGGGGAGCCCGGGGCGTAAAGACCGGCCTGCCGGCCGGCCTGCTGGCCGGAGTGCTCAACCTGCTGGTCCTCGGCGGCGCGCTGGGCGAGCGTATCCGCGACAACCCGTCATCCGCCCTGCTGTGGGTGCCGGGCTTCGTGCTGGCGGTGGCCGCGATCATGACGCTGGGGGCCTGGGCCGGCCGGGCCTTGGGCGGCCGGCGATCGCTGGACGTGGAGCGCTGGCCGATGACCATGAGCCTCACCGCCGCCGGCACCACCCTGCTGCTGCTGGCGGTCGGCGGACTGGTGACCGGCTTCGAGGCCGGCCTGGCGGTACCCGACTGGCCGAATACCTACGGCCACAACATGTTTCTCTACCCCCTGTCGCGCATGACCGGCGGCATCTACTTCGAGCATTCGCACCGGCTGTTCGGCACGCTGGTGGGACTGGCCACCATCACGCTGGCCGTTTACGCCCACCGTATCGGCGCCGACCGGGCCGCCCGCCGAACCGCCCTGGCCGCCGTCGCGATGGTCATCGTCCAGGGCCTGCTGGGTGGTCTGCGCGTCACCGGCAGACTCACCCTCAGCAGCGACCCGGACGTGATGCGCCCCAGCCTCACGCTGGCCATCGTCCACGGCGTCTTCGGGCAGGTCTTCTTCTCGACGCTGGCGCTGGTGGCGGTGATGCTCGCGCCGCGCTGGCGCCAGGCCGACGCGCCCCAGCCGTCGCCCGAGGCGCGGCGCGACCTGCGTCTGGGAGTCTTCACGCTCGCGGCTCTGCTGGTGCAACTGGTGCTGGGAGCCCTGGTACGACACACGTCGAGCTGGTCCGACTGGCGCGTGCTGCTGCACATCGCCATGGCGGTGGTGGTGCTGTCGTTGCTGACCACCTGCGCGGCGCGCTGCTGGGGGCTCTACGGTCGCATCGCCCCGCTGCGCGGGCTGGGCATCGGGCTGCTGATCCTGGTCGGGCTCCAGGCGCTGCTGGGCATCGCCGCCCTGGTGGCGGTCATGCTGGATGCCGACGCGACCCAGCCCAGCCCCTGGCAGGCACTGATCACCACTGCGCACCAGAGCGTCGGGGCACTGCTCCTGGCGACCACCGCCGCCACGTACCTCTGGCAACGGCGCCTGCTCGTACCCGCAGCCCACGGGCAGCGCCAGCCCGACGCGGTCCCGCTCGATCTGGCCTGATACCTCTCGGGCATGCCCCAGTCGTCCGCCCCGCATTGCCCAGAGCCGGTTATTTGCGCGCAGATCGACAACCAATACCATGGCCACTGCGATTGCAGACACCTGTGGCCACGCGCGGAGGTATTGTCAGTGAACCCTGATGACTCTATCGATGTTGCATGCCCGTATTGCGGCCACGTGGCGCGCACCCGCCGGGAACACATCGGCAAGACCGGCAAGTGTTCGCGGTGCGGAAGGACCTTCGTGATATCCACGAGCCGGCTGCGGCGCTGCGCCGGTTGCGGCGAGCTCGGGTAGCCGCGGCCGATGGCTGGTGCTCAGTCGCCCCCCGGGCGGCTGGCGGCCCCGGCGGCGTGAGCCGCCTGCCATTCGCTGCGCAGCGCGGCCCGCAGATTCTCGTGCTTGGGCAGGTCTTCGAAGCCGCAGGAGCGCATCTCAGTCAGCACCTGCTCGACCGTCCAGCCGTCGTGCCAGATGCGGTACATGCCCACCGCCAGACCGGTGCGGTTCACGCCCGCCGCACAGTGCACCAGCAGCGGCGCCAACTGCTCGTCGAGGATCACGCGGCGGATCTCGTCGCGCTGCGCGGCCGTACTCGAGCCGTCGCCCCGCAGCGGCACGTTGATCCAGCGCAGACCCAGCTCGCGGGCGGCGCGGCGTTCGGCCGTGGTTTCGGGGGCGTCGGCCGCCAGCAGCGACAGCACCGTGCGAATGCCGTAGCGCTGCTTGAGCGTGGCCAGGTGATCTGCGCCGACGTAGCCGCAACGGTAGAGCCGCCCCTCGGCCACGATGCCGAAGCGCTTGGGCAGCCGCTGGCCCCACAGCGTCACGGCCAGCACCGCCAGGGCCACGCCCGCAACCGGCAGCAGCCAGGTTCGCCGACTCAGGCGGCGTCGCGCGTTCATGTGGTCTGCTCGCTGCGATCGAAGGACAGCCGGGCGAACTGGCGGTAGGCCGCCAGCAGCCGCTGGTGTCGCCGGTGCCTGATATTGAAGCCCAGCTCGTCCATCTCGCGCAGGGCGTCTTCGGGGTCGACACCTTCCAGGTGCACGCGGTAGAGCGCACAGTACATCCCGGTGCGTTGCTGGCCGATGCGGCAGTGGATCAGTACCGGGTGGCGCTGGCGCTGGCGCATCAGTTCCAGGAACTGGCGCACCTGTTGCTCGGTAGGCGGGTTCTTGTGGTTGCACGGCAGGGTGATGAAATCCACGCCGTGCGCGGCGCAGGTCTGGCGTTCCTGTTGTTCCCAGGCGTCCGGGTCGTCGGGATCGCGGCTGCCCCGCAGGGCCACCACGGTCCTGATGCCGTAGCGCCCGATCAGTTCGGCCAGTTGCTCCGGCGTGGGTTGTCCGGAGCGATAGAGCACACCTTCGGTGACGACGCCGAAGTGGCGCAACCCGTCGTAGGGCGCTCTGAACAGTCTTCGGATGAACCGCGGCACGTTCACGCTGCCGGCCTCGCCTGCCTGCGTAGCCGAAAACCGCCGGGCGCTGCCGGTGCCCTCCGGTGCCGGGGTGGGCGCAAAGGGCTGGCGGCCAGCGGCTGTGGCTGCCCCGTGTTCGCGCTGCCCCGCGCCCGCTTTACGACCGCGCCACGATCTTAAGCGTCGTGCGTTTCTCGGCTACCTTTTGGCCGATTTTATCAATTATGGCCACCTTAACCACATAGCGGCCGGGCGAAAGTGTAGCCGGCAGGCGGATGAGTGCGGATATGAAGCAGTCGCGCCGCCGCGAGCGGCAGCGGTCGACGATCTCGTCGTCGCTCATCTGGTAAACCACGTCGCCGACGCGGTTGAGCACCTCGACCCGCATCCCGAAACGCGACACGAACTGCCCGTCGTCCTGGGCCCGGCTGACGAAGTTGGCCAGCTCGCAGTAGACCACCAGCTCGTTGGGCACGCCGGCGGCGAACTCGGCCGGCTCGAAGGCCTGGTAGCGGCCGAAGCCCTCGACGCTGCGCGCCAGCACCAGGCGCGGGATGGTCAGATCGCTCAGCGGCCTCAGGGCGGCCTCGAGGCGGGCGACCTCCGCCAGCACGTTGCCCACCTCACGGCCGGGATCGGCGCCGTGGGCCTCGCGGATCGCGATCAGCGTCTCGACCAACTGGCTGGCCATCTGTTGCTGCTGTTGGGAAACCGACTCCAGCGGCTGGCGGGCCGCGTCGTAACGTCCGGCCAGCACCGCTACGATGCGGCTGTCGAGCTGGTCACGGAACGTGCCGCCCGGCGAACTGGCCAGCCACCGCTGCAACATCTCCTCGATCGAGGGCGGAACCGCTGCCCGCTGCGGCGTGTTGGCCGCGGCACTGTCGCCCGGGTCGGCGGCGCTGAGCACCATCCCGGGCAGCGCCGCCGAGACCGTCAGCCCCCGCAGCACCGGCACGGCCGGTGCGCTGGCCGCCGGCTGCGACTGGGGTGTCGCAACTGGTTCGGGCTGGTCTTGCGGCTCGGCCGCCGACTCGCCGGGACTGTCGGTGATGCCCGGCTCGTCGATGGGCACATAGCCATAGTCGTCGATGGGTTCGTAGGTCAGCGGCTCGATGTCGGTGCTGGCCGCCATGCGGGCATCGCTGGCCAGCGGCTGGCGCTGGAACTGCTCGGCCCAGCGGCTGATGCGCTCGGCCTGGGGGTCGACCGGCTCTGGATTATCAGACGATTGCGCCGGGGCTGCGTCTGCCGCCGACTGGTCAGTAGTGGGAGAGACGTCCGGCGTCGGCGCCCGCCGGGGGGCGAATATCTCGCAACCTGCTGTGCAGACAAGAGTTGCGCAAAGCATCCCTGCGGCGACCATGCGGGCATCCATGCCATGGCTCCTTGAAAAAGCCTGCTGCCGGCCCGGCTGAACAGGCGGCTCAGCCGGCCAGGTCGAGCAGCAGCGCCTCTACGCCGTTATCTATCGACCGCGCACCGCTCTTGGCTTGGGCGTCCAGCTCGGCCAGCGCAGCCAGAGTTCGCTTGATGCGCGTCGGCGGCAACCGCCGCAGGATGGCGCCCAGCTCGCGCTCGCGGCGCCACATCATCACCTTCGGCGCCACGGCACTCAGCGGCAGGCCCTGCTCGATGAGCTGATGGGCATTGAGCCAACTGCGCAGCTTGAACGCGATGCCGCCGGCGGCCTTGTAGACTGCCGCCGGATCGGTCGTCGTAACCTGATGCCAGAGCCTGAGGGCCTGATCGGGTCGGCCGGCGCCGGCGGCGTCCATGACGGCAAAGACCTTCTCCTCGCGGCTCAGGCCCACCAGCTCGCTCAAGTCCTCCAGAGTTATCGACCTGCGCGCTGCCGCGTACAGGCAGAGCTTCTCCACCTCGCTGGCCAGCAGACCCTGGTCGCTGCCCACCAGGTCCAGCAGCCGGGCGGCTACCGCAGGGTCCATCTGCTTGCCCCACTTCCGGGCCTGATCGCGCACGAACTCCAGCAGCCCCCGCGCGCTGAGCTTCTTGCACTCGATCAGCCGGCCGCCGACAGCAGCCACCGACTTGTACAGCTTGGTGGTCTTCGGAAAACTTCTGCAGCACAGTACCAGCACGCCGCGCTCGGCCGGGGCCTGGCAGTAGCGCTCCAGTTGCGGTCGGTGGGCGGTGATGAACTTGTCGGCCTCGCGCACCACGACCACGCGCCGGTCGGCCAGAAACGGCAGCGTCCGCAGGTCGTCCATGACCGCCGCCAGCGAGGGACCGCCCAGCTCCTCGGTTTGCGTGCCGTCGTATTCGCACAGCGCCATGCCGCGATCAACCTCGGCCGGCAACAGCTCGTCGAGCAACTGGCGCAAGGCCTCGGTCTTCTGGAACTCCTCGTCGCCGAAGATGACCGCCACCGGTGGCAGGCCGCGTTGGGCCGATCGAGACTTGCTCATGTGGCTCCTGGTCGCACGTGCGTGCCGTGGGTTCTCGTGCCGGGTCAGAACACCGGCCTACTTGGCCGCCGGACCGGCGGGCTGCGACGTGATGCCGAACATGCGCAGTCGCTTGTCGGCTTTGGCGCGCAGCTCGCCGTCGCTGCCGGCCAGCGTGAGCACCCGCTGCCAGGCCGAGCGCGCCTGGATCACGTTGCCCAGCATGTGCTCGACGTCGCCGTAGTGCAGCCAGTGGCGACCGTCGTCGGGCACCAGGCGCAACAGGTGCAGCAGGTGCTGGCGCGCTTCAGCGTAGCGTCTCTGCGTGGCTTCGACCAGAGCCAGGTTCTCCAGGGCGCGCACGTCGTCGGGCGCCACGAAGAGTGCCTGATTGAATTGACGCAGCGCGTCGTCGTACTGACGGTTGCGATAGTAGACCATCCCCAGATCGACCAGCAGGCCCGGGTCGTCGGGCACCAGACGCAGGGCTTCCTGAAGCCGCGCTCCGGCCAGGGCCAACCGGCCCTCCACCACGAAGCGGGCCGCCTGCTGCTGGAGAACCCGCGCCCGTTCGCGGTCGCGCGGCGAAGCAGGAGGGGCAGTAGATGCAGATGTCCGGGCTGGTGGGGCCGCGGTGGGAGCGCGGGGGCCCGTTGTCACCGCCTGCCGGGTCTTGCTGGTAACCACGGTTTGCGGCTCGATTGGTGACAGCCGGGGGCGGCTGTCCCCCAGGGCCGGTTGTGTTCGAGATTCGCCGACCGCTGATCGCGCCTCGGCCGGCTGCTCGTGGACAGCGCCGCCCGGCTGGCTGGCGGCAGCCGAGCGCAGCAGCCTCACGCCCCGCAGCTCGTCGGCGGCCACGTTGCCGGCCCGGTCGGTCACCACCAGCCGGATGTCGGCTGTCGGCGGCGGCTGGAAGTCGGGCATCCATTCGACGACGGTGCCGATGCGGTAGGCGTTGCCGCCGTCGTGCCAGTCGTCTTCAGTCCTATAAAATACGCGGATACCGCCATCTGAGAGGTTTTCCTCGATCAGCGTGAGGTCGAAGCGCACACGGCAGGGCTGGCCCGGCTCGGAAAGCGGCTCGGCGCCGTGCAACTGCAC
>CAZRSM010000047.1:0-3655 GCA_964602755.1 uncultured Planctomycetales bacterium | reverse complement strand
CGTGAAGCCCGCGAAGCCGGGCTCGTGATCGGACGCGATGATATTATCGGCGTTTTCAAGAACAACCCCAACGCGCCCCAGCGGCTCGAGATCATCCACAAGCGCTCCAACCGCAGCCTCGAGTCCATCTATGAGGCCCTGGCGCGCGTCACCGCGGCGGTGATGTTCGCCGGCCAGCAGGCCGCCACCGCGGCGGACGCGAGCCTGCCCGAGCTGGAGCGGCTCTACCGCGACATGAACCAGGAGGCCCGTGTGCTGCTGTCGGTGATCGACTCCAAGGCGCTGCTCGACCAGGTGCCCGAGCCCACCGAAGAGGAGATCCAGGCCCACTTCGATCAGGCCCGCGACCGCGAGACGCAGCACACCGACGACCAGCTCGTCTTCGGCTACCGCATCCCCGACCGGGTGGCGGTCGAGTATCTCACGGTCGATCCCGAGACGGTGCTCGAGTTCGTCAAGGTGCGCGAGAAGGAAGCCCGCCGCTTCTACGAGGAGCACCGGCAGCGCTACGTCGAGAAGGTCGAGCAGGACGCGGCTTTTTCGCTCCAGGACGGCCAGGCCGGGACGGTGCAACTGAGCTACGAGGAGGTCCGCGACCGCGTGCGCGAGGACTGCCGCCTGGCCAAGGCCATCCGCGAGGCCCAGTCGATCATCAACGAGATGCACCAGGAGGCCGCCCGCCCGTGGCTGACGGCTCCGCTGGGCCCCGACAACCAGCCCCGGTATCCCAAGCCCGACGAGTTGGCGTCCTTCGAGAGCATCAAGGAGCGCTTCGCCCGCGAATACCCGATCATCTACAGGAAGACCGAGCTGCTCACCCGCCAGCAACTGGTGCGCGAGCGCGGCTTCGCCCAGGCCAGCGTCACCTTCTCCAACCGTCCGGTGACGGCGGTCGAGCTGGCCTTCCACGTCGAGGGTCTGGTCGAGCCCGATCCCAACGACCAGGTGCCGGTGCTGCACCTCTATCAGCCCGGCCCGGTGGTGATCCGGAAGCAGGCCGTGTCCGGGGCCGCGCGGCCCGAGCCGTACCAGGCCTATCTGTTCCGCGTGGTCGAGGTCGCACCGGCCGGCCCGCCGGCCTCGGTCGACGAGGTCCGCGACGAGATCGTCGCCAACCTCAAACGCATCAAGGCCTTCGAGCTGGCCGGCCAACTGGCCCGACGGCTCGCCGACCAGGCCAGGCGACTGGGGTTGCAGCAGGCCGTGGCCCAGGCCGACGAGCTGCGGCGGCTGCTGGGCGGCTTCGCGCCCGACCAGGCGCCCACCACCGAGCCGGCCGAGGCCATCCGGCGCTTCTATCTCAAGGAGCTCGAGCCGTTCGAGCCCAAGCGGTTCGGCCGTTTGCCCACGTTCATCCCCAACGTCGGCCGCAGCGAGCTGCTGCACGAAAAGGTCTTCGAGGTGGCCGAGAATCCCCCCGCCGACGGCCGCCCGGTGGTGGCCGTGCCGGTGGCGCCGGGCGGCAAGTGGGTGGTGGCCGAGACGCTGGAGGTCAAGCCGATCTACCGTGACGATTTCGAGGCCAAGCTGCGCACACTGGAGGAGCAGAAGGCCGGTTTCATGTGGCAGGCTTTCGAGAACGCCTGGTACAGCGCCGAGAACGTCATCAAGCGGACCGGCTTCGTCCCCGCCGCCGACCAGCCGCAGGTCGAATGAACGCCGCCATGCCAGGTGGCGGACCGGCAGACACGTCGGCGGCCCGGCGGCGACGGCGCGGGGCCGTCGCGCAGTGGTCGAGAGCCGGAGAGGGCCCCACGCGGGCGGGCCGGCAGGCCCGGTAGAAAACAGCCATGAGCGACACGTACGCATTCAACGAGATCGAGCCGAAATGGCAGCGCATCTGGCACGAGCGCAAGGCTTTCAAGGCCGCCAACCCGGGCGAGCCGGCCAGCGAGAAGCCCAAGTTCTACGTGCTCGACTTCTTTCCGTACCCCTCGGGCGCGGGGCTGCACGTGGGGCATCCGCTGGGCTATATCGCCTCTGACATCATCGCGCGCTACAAGCGCATGCAGGGCTTCAACGTGCTGCACCCGATGGGCTGGGACGCCTTCGGGCTGCCGGCCGAGCAGTACGCCATCGAGACCGGCATTCACCCGCGCATCACCACGCAGAAGAACATCGAGACCTACAAGCGCCAGTTGCGCATGATCGGCCTGGGTTACGACTGGGACCGCGAGATCGCCACCTGCGACGAGCGCTACTACAAGTGGACCCAGTGGATCTTCCTGCTGATCTTCAACAGTTGGTACGATCCCGAGTATCGCTGGCGCGACGCCGCCGGGCGCGAGGTGGTCGGCGCGGCGCGGCCCATCGAGGAGCTGCCCATCCCCCCCGACGTCAAGGCCCAGGGCGAGCGGGCCGTCGAGCAGTACCGCGACGAACACCGCCTGGCCTACCTGGCCGAAGTGCCGGTCAACTGGTGCCCGGCGCTGGGGACGGTGCTTTCCAACGAGGAAGTCACCAATGAAGGCCGCAGCGAACGCGGCAACCACCCGGTCTATCGCCGGCCGATGCGGCAGTGGATGCTGCGCATCACCGAGTACGCCGAGCGCCTGCTGGCCGACCTGGACGAGCTGGACTGGCCCGAGCCGATCAAGCTCATGCAGCGCAACTGGATCGGCCGCAGCGAGGGGGCGTATGTAAACTTCACGCTCGAAGACCATCCCGAAGACGTGATCCGCGTCTTCACCACGCGGCCGGATACGCTCTTCGGGGCGACCTACATGGTGCTGGCCCCCGAGCACCGCCTGGTGCCGATCATCACCACCCCCGATCGGCGGGCCGAGGTGCAGCGCTACGTGGAGCAGGCCAAGCAGAAGTCCGAGCTGGACCGCACCGCCGACACGCGCAACAAGACCGGCGTCTTCACCGGGGCCTACGCCATCAATCCGGTCAACCGCAAGCGTATCCCCATCTGGGTGGCCGACTACGTGCTGATCAGCTACGGCACCGGCTCGATCATGGCTGTCCCGGGCCACGACACGCGCGACCTCGAGTTCGCCCAGAAGTATGGGCTGGAGGTCATCAAGGTCGTCGAGCCGCCTGCCGGGGTCGACTGGCGCGGATACACCGGCGACGGCATTTCGGTCAACTCGCCCTCCGAGAACGAGCCGCAGCGCTTCGAGGACCAGTGCGTGCTCAACGGCCTGCCAACGCCCGAGGCCAAGCGCAAGATCGTAGAATGGCTCGAAGCCCGCGACCTGGGCGAGCGCACCGTGCAGTACAAGCTGCGCGACTGGCTCTTTTCCCGGCAGCGCTACTGGGGCGAGCCGTTCCCGATCCTCTACCGCGAGGACGGCGGCATCGTGCCCGAAAGCGAGGAGAACCTCCCCGTCACGCTGCCCGAGCTGGACGACTTCAAGCCCCACGCCAGCGACGACCCCAACGCCGAGCCACAGACGCCGCTGTCGCGCGCCCCGGACAGTTGGAAATACGTCGAGCGCGACGGCCAGCGCCTGCGCCGCGAGCTGAACACCATGCCGCAGTGGGCCGGCTCGTGCTGGTACTACCTGCGCTTCTGCGACCCGCACAACGACCACGCCGCGATTGCCCCCGAGGTCGATCGCTACTGGCTGGGCGGCAAGCTGCCCGACGGTCGCGAGAAGGTGGGCGGCGTCGATCTGTACATGGGCGGGGCCGAGCACGCCGTGCTGCA
>CAZRSM010000046.1:0-5885 GCA_964602755.1 uncultured Planctomycetales bacterium | reverse complement strand
AGGCCCAGCAACGCGCTGACGAAATCCAGCAGACCGTCTTCGAGAATCAGCACCACGGTCTGCGCGTGCTGCTGTTCAACAACCTCGTCGGCCAGCTCGGCAGCGACGGGCAGCCCCTCAGCGAGCAGCAGATCGCCCTGCTCAACGACGCCTGGAACCAGCGCGACCTGCTCGAGTTCTGGGCCCTGCAGAACGAGCGCGCCAAGGCGCTGCGACTGATCGGCGTCGACGCGCGGCTCTACGGCCAGCAGTCCATCGTCGATCTGCTGCTCAAGCAGGGCAGCCGCAAGATACAGGAAGTCGAAGACGCCGCGGCGGCTGCTGCGGCGCAGGAGGTGTTCGATGAACGGTAACCCGCAATCGCCGGCTGAAACGGCCCAGGGTTGGCGGCGCTGGCTCTGGCCGCTGCGCAGTCGCAAGGTGCAGGTCGCGGTGGCGACACTGGTGGCAGCCTACGCGGCGCAGGCGGGCCTGGCGCTGAGCGAGGATACGGTGTTGTCGGTCCTGGCGGTCGGCGTAGCGCTGATCCTGGGGATCGCGCACGAAGACGCCGGCAAGGCGCAACGCTGACAATTGCCGATGCCGCGGGCCGGGGTGAGAAGGCGCACTGCGCGCCCACTCCGGCCCGCCGGTACGGGGGGACGGTTGGCAATGAAGGGACGCGGCGAAAGGGATTGAGGGAGCAGGGATTGAGGGATTGAGGGGTTGGATTCGTTGGGCGGCGCGGCGATTCGCCGGCGGTTTGTGTTCGTGGTCTTTGACCCCCCTGTGGTCCCCCCTGGAAGGGGGGACGGTCGGGGAGCGGGTGCCGGGCTGTATTCGTGGTGGGCAGTGCCCGCCCTACAGCGGTGTGGCCCCTCTGGTAGGGGGGACGGTTGGGAGCGATGGCGCCGACTTGTGACTGTTAAGGCCGGCTCGTATAACCCGGGTGGTGAGCGGCAGGGGCGTCAGACGGAAAGCGAGGATCGCTATGCGACGAGTCGGGTTGGCGATGGTGTTGATGGCAGCGGCGGCAGGCTGTGCGCGTCAGCAGCGGCTGGTGGAGCCGACGCGGGCCATCTGGGTGACGCGCTTCGATTACAAGAGCGCCGCCGACGTGCGGCGGATCGTCGAGAACTGTGCTGACGCCGGCTTCAACGCGGTGCTGTTTCAGGTGCGCGGCAACGCGACGGCGTTCTACGATTCGGCCTATGAGCCGTGGGCCGACGAGCTGGGCGGGCGCGACCCGGGCTTCGACCCGCTGGCGCTGGCGTGTGAGCTGGCGCACCAGCGCGGCATGCAGCTTCACGCGTGGGTCAACGTGATGCCGGCGTGGCGGGGGACGACGCCGCCGAGCAATCCGCAGCAGGTCTACAACCGCCATCCGGAGTGGTTATGGTACGACCAGCACGGTCAGCGCCAGGCGCTGTCGTCGTTCTACGTGAGTCTCAACCCGTGCTTGCCGGAGGTGCGGCAGTACCTGGTGGAGGTGTTCGCCGACCTGGTGGGACGCTATCCGGTCGACGGGCTGCACCTGGACTATATCCGTTTTCCCAACGAGCCGCCGGCGACGCCACGCGGATCGGGACTGGACTATCCCCGCGATGCGCGCACGCTGGCTCTGTATCGCGCCGCCACGGGTCTGGCACCCGACGACGATCCGCAGGCCTGGAACCGCTGGCGGACCGGGCAGGTGACCGAGCTGGTGCGGCAGATTCACAGCATGATGCGCGAGGTCCGGCCGCAGGCGGCGTTGACGGCGGCGGTGGGGTCGGTGCGCGAGCGGGCGCTGAGCCATTTCCAGGATGCCGACACGTGGCTGCGGGAGGGGCTGCTCGATGCGGCGGTGCTGATGGACTACACCGACGACGTGGAGGTGTTCAGACAGCGGATCGAGCCGTGGCTGGCAGCCGGCTACGAGGCGCCGATCGTGCCGGGGCTGTGGTTCGGCCGGCATCGTGACAAGAGCACGCGCGCAGCAGCCCTGGTGGTCAAGCGGCAGATAGAGATCGCGCGCGAGCTGACCGGGAACTTCTGCCTGTTCGCATATTCGTCGCTGTTCGATTCGAGCGACGAGGGAGTCTTGAGCAGTCAGGACGAGACGCAACGCGAGCTTCGGCGGGTCCGCCGGGAAGTGCTGTTGCCGGTGTTGCGCGAGCTGGCCGCTGGGTCGTAGGGTGGGCATCGCTCACCAACTGGGCAGAGGGACGCAGGGAGAGGGATTGAGGGATTGAGAGGTTGCATCCGCCGGGCGGCGCGGCTGGCGGCGAACGGCGCGCGTGCCGCTGATTTCCCCCCCTGGCAGCATAGGTATCTACACATCTATCCGGTATCGAGGAAGGGGATGGCTTTGAGGGCGAGGTCGCGGAGTTGGCGGAGATCGCCGTCGCAGGCTTCCAGCAGGTCCGGGATCGCCAGCAGCACGCGCACCGGGCACTTACGCCATTATGGCGCTGCATTTTTCACTTTGCATTTTGCGCTCAGAATTCGCCGGCCGGGCCGTGCCCGGCACATGTCGGCGATGTTCACTCGGCGTCGGCTTGCGGCTGGCGCTGCGCCGGGTTGGGATTGCGCGGGGTCTTGCCTTCGCGTTTGATCTGGCCGTAGAGCTTGAACAGTTCTTTGAAGGCCCGCAGGATGACGCGGATGTTGGCGCCGGTCTGCTCGCCGGCGGTACGGGGCAGGTGCCGTACGCCGGTCTGGCCGATCGACAGGCCCATGTTGCGGGCCTTGGCCAGCATTTCGGTGTCGATCAGCGCCCCGGTGCTGTGCATCTCGATGGCATCGATGAAGGTCTTGGGATAGAACTTGAACGCCCCGTCGATGTCTTTCAGGCCGATGCGGAACAGCAGGTTGACCAGCGTGGTCCACGCGAAGGCATTGAGCTTGCGGATCAGCGGGTCCTGCCGATCGATGCGATAGCACGACACGATGTCGTACTTCTCGATCAGCGGCAGGACGCGCGGAATCTCGTCCAGATCGAATTGCCCGTCGCCGTCGGTGTAGAAGATCCAGTTCTTGGTCGCTTCCCGGAAGCCGCGCTGCAACGCCCCGCCGTAGCCGCGGTTGGGGCGATTGTGCACCGCGCGCACCTCGGGAATCTCCGCGGCCAGCCGGTCGGCCACCTCGGCGGTGCCGTCGGTCGAGCCGTCGTTGACGATGATGACCTCGAGATCGTCGGCCACCTTGCGGCCGACTTCGACGGCCTTGCGCGTCACCCGCTCGACGTTGTCCACCTCGTTGTAACAGGGGAAGAAGATGGTCAACGACAGCGGTTTGGTGGGGGGCTTCTGATACACTCAGGGCACCTCCGTCTTGCGGGCCGCCATCGGCCCCGCGGCCACGGCCACCCGGGCGAACTTCCACACCGGGCCGCAGCCGGCCAGACCGTCGAAATACACCTGCAGGCTGCGCCGTCCGGGACGGACTCTAACTACTGACAGATCGGGTCGCAACCGCACGCTCTTGCCCGGCGCCAGCCTGATCCGATAAGCCGCGGCGCTGCGTGCGGCCTGCCCAGGACGGTAGCGGACCACGTCGCCGTCCAGCCGCAGCCGCGGCACCAGCACCGCCGGCCCCGTGCCCACATTACGTATGACGACGCTGGGCGGTTCGCTGACCAGCCGGCACAATCCCGCACTCTCCAGCGGCGTGAACGTCAGCTCCGCCGGCAGCTCGATGCGGGTCTCGATCCGCGGCAACGCCGGCCGCGGTCCGCTGCCGACCACCAGGCTTACGCCGCCGCGGTCGGGGACATCGGTTCGCACCCACACCTCGCTGAAGCTCTCGCCCGTGACGACCTGCTCGATGCGTCCGCCCTGACACCACACCTCGCTCGCTCGCGGGTCGACCGCCAGCCGCGCTGCCAGCCGTAACCCGCTCAGCTCGCAGGAGTTGGTGTTCGCCACCCGCAGGCTCAGCCGCGTGGCGCTGCCGTCGTTGGGGCCGTCGCAGTCGACCGTCAGCCCGCCGACCGTAAGCGGACCTCCTTCCTGTGGTCCGATCAGCCGCACGCGCCGGCCGCTGATCTCGACGACCCGGTATTGCGGTCGCCCGGCGGCTCCTCCCCGCACCGTAGCCGAGGCGGCCGGCAGGTTCAGCAGCGTCAGGCCCGCGCGGCTCAGATCGCCGCCGGCGCCGGGCGTGTCAACGTACCCGCCCGCCAGCCACAAGAGCGGCGCATCGGCGCTTACCAGGCGCTCCAGCATGCCGGCCTCGCTCCAGCGGCGCAGCAGATTGGGCCGCGGATCGTTCGCGACGGCGATCGTCACACCGGCCGCCCGGCGGCGCAGCACCTGCTCCGCCCAGGCGATCTGCTCGCTGTCGCGCAGGATGGGCGCCCGCCGGTGGTCACACAGCACCATGATGCGATGCGGCCCGAGCGACACCAGTCCCACCGGACTGCTGGCCACGTGTCGGCTGTAGTGCTCCATGTCGTCGTGGTCGCCGCAGGCCAGAACCACCGCGGCGCGCAGCCGTTTGACGAAATCCACCAGCTCGCGCCAGCCGCGCGCCGGATCGGGATGGGCGGCGTCGAGATAATCGCCGGCGGCGATCACCACGTCCGGCGCCAGCAGGTTGATCTCGCTGGCCAACCGGCGGTCGAAGCCCGGCGCCGTCAGGTCGCCCACGTTCATGCTCCCCAGGGCGACGATGCGCACCGGGCCGTCGAGGCGGCTCACCGCGACGCAGTGCGGCTGCGCGACGGCGACCGGACCCAGGTCGATGCTCAGGTCGTAGACGCCCAGCGGGGTCTCGGGCGGCACGCGAACCTCCAGCGGTGCGCGGCGCAACAACTGCGCGGTCTGCCCGGCGTCGAGCGGGATAATGACGGGGTCGGCCGCACGGCTGCCCGGCGTGAGCGTCAGCGTGATGGTCTGTGTTTCTGACCGCACGTCGGCGACGATCGTGAACGTCGCGCCTGGGGCAACGATTGCCGGCCGACCCAGTGTCGGTGCCAGCACGCGTCCGGGAGGCGGCGGGTCCGCCCACGCCATAGCCGCCAGCACGCACACCAGGGCCGGCAGCGCAGCCGCCGCGGTCCGCGGTCGGCCGGGCGGTACGGTTGCACTGCGGTCGGAGGTGGCCATGTCGATGTTGCTGCTCCCTCTCGAAGCGCACCGGGCCTGGCAGGCTTGTACGCAACGGCCGCGGCACGTATCTTCTTCATCGTGACCGCCGGGCGGATGAGTGTAGCCTTTTGACCGAAGTCGAGCCGGGCGACGAGGCAGCGGATCGAGTGGCACCCGAATATACGGACGATGTGATCGAGACCCTGCGGGCGTGGCTGCGCAACGAGCGCCGCCTCGGCGTACCGCATTGGGCGGTAGCCGGGGTGCAGATGGCCGCTGCATCACCGACCGACCGCAAGGCGGCTGCCCCGGTCGCACCGGCTGGGCAGTCGCGGGCCGGCGGCCGGACGTCGGGCCGCAGGAGCGCCGCGCGTGCGGCCGACACGCCGGTGATGTTCGCGCCGGCCGAGCCGGGCGAGCTGCCGCCGTTGTGCGACTGCGAGCTGAGCGAGGCCGAGGCCCAGGCCGCGCTGACGCAGCTCGACGAGGGCTGCGTGCGCAACTGCCGGCTCTGTCCGCTGCACGAGCATCGCACGCAGACCGTCTTCGGGGCAGGGCGGTCGCGGCCGGAGATCGTCTTCGTGGGCGAAGGGCCGGGGGCCGAGGAGGACCGTCAGGGCATTCCCTTTGTAGGCCGGGCCGGGCAGTTGCTCACGCGCATGATCGCCGCGATGGGCCTCACGCGCGACCAGGTGTACATCGCCAACGTGGTCAAGTGCCGGCCGCCGGGCAACCGCACGCCCACCGACGACGAGATGAACGCCGGTTCGCCGTACCTGTATCGCCAGTTGGCGATTCTGCGACCGCGGGTGATCGTGGCCCTGGGGCGGCCGG
>CAZRSM010000045.1:0-21693 GCA_964602755.1 uncultured Planctomycetales bacterium | reverse complement strand
TGAGCCACGCGCGCGGCGCGGCTCTCCGCCGGCGGTTCGTGTTCGTCGGCTTCGACCCCCCTGTAAGTCCCCCCTGGAAGGGGGGACGGTCGGCGCGCGGCGCCTCGTTGTGGTCGTGGTGGGAATTGCCGACCCTACGTCCTGGCGTTTCCTTGGCGCCCTTGGCGGTCCTCTTGGCGCCCCTGGCGGTCTTGTCGAAGTGGGCCCTCTTGCGCCCTTTGCGGCGGGGGGTGGGGGAGCAGAACGAAGCGGACGCCCGAGAGTGCTCGAGCGTCCGCGTGATTGTCGGCTGGTGGCGGAGTCTGGCGCCTGCTACTCGGCCAGCACCGGGCCGCGGCCCGAGTAGCCGGTCAGGTAGAGGAACTGGCTCTGGGTGATGATGGGGATGTACAGCGTACGGGCCTTGTCGATGTCCTGCCGGAAAGCCTGCAACTGGTTGAGCCGCGTGTCGGTCAGGCTGCGGATGACCTCGGTCATTACGACCTGGCCCGGCAGCGTGGGCACCTGCGGTCCGGTGCCGATGACCAGAAAGTCGGTGGTCTCATCGACATCATCGACTATCTGTCCACCCCAGGCGCGGATGATGGCTGCGACCTTCTCGGCGCCGTCGAAGTCGTTCTTGCCGTCGTAGTCCAGGTCGAACTCGCCCCGCACCACGAACCGCGGCTTGCGGCCCCGCTCGTAGGCGATGTTGACGATGATGTCGCCTTCGACGATCGGGTGCAGCGGGTCGGCCCGCTGGACGCGGCACTCGGCGGTGCTGGCGGTGGTCGAGCTGACCTCGATCGAGGCCTTGCCGCGGAAGCCCTTGCCCTGCTCCTCACGCAGCGGGGCGAAGACCTCGAATGTCATGCCGGGACGTATGTTGTCGTCGGAGCCCAGGTTGATGTAGACCACGTCGCTGCCGGGGATGGCCCGCAGGATGCGGCCGTCAGCCTTGGTGAGGATGTCGTACGGATCGAACCCGCCGGGCTTGAGCTGCTGAATCTTGGCCCGCAGGTCGGCGATCTGGTTGTTGAGCCGGGTCAGCTCGATGTCGTAGTCGCGCTCCTTGCGCTGCAGTGTCTTCTTGAGGTTGCTCAGCTCCTGGGCCAGGGCGTCGGAGTCGGCCTGCTGCTTGGCGAGCTGCTCGTCCTTGGCGGCCAACTGCTCGGCCTTCTCGTCTTCCAGCCGCTGCATCTCGTCGCGCAGCTCGGCCACCTGCTGCTCGAACTCGTCGCGCACGGTCTTGAGACCTTCCTTGAGCTGGTCGTTCTCGGTGCGCATCTGGGCCAGCTCGGCGGCGAGCTGCTTGTTCCGGTCGGCCAGCTCGGCATAGCCGGCAGAGAGCTTTTTGATCGCCGTCAGGAGTGTGTCACCCGGGTCGACTACGCCGGTCTGGGCGGCCACGTCGGCCAGCAGCTTGTTGGCGGCCTGCGAGATGGCGGGCCAGACGGCGGTGCGCTGCCCGGTGACCAGCAGGGCCAGGTTTTCGATGTCCTGGCTGATGATTGCGAACACCTTGCTGTTGCGGGCGGTGGCCTCCTGCTCGTAATAGGCCGGGGGCTGGCCGAGTTTGCTCAGGCGCTGCTGGGCCCGCTCGGCCGCCGCCTGCAAGTCCTTGTTGCTGGTCAACTGCCAGATGAAGCCGCCCAGCGCCAAGACCGCGACGATCACGAAGGCGATCAGACCATACAACATCCCATTGCCGCCGCGGGCCGCTACCGGTCGACCGGCCATGCGCAATCTCCTCAAAGAGTCTTCGCCGTTGCACTCAAGCTGACGCCGGGGATCAACCCTGCCCTGCCGCGGGTGGTGGCAAAGCCGCCAGCGTACTGCCGGTGCAGTATGCTGGAAGGCGGCGAGGTTGTCAAAAGCCAGGCCCCACTCCGCGGCCCGACCCGCCGACCGGGCCGCCAGCCCCTGTCGTCGGCCGGGTTTACGTCGCCGCGCCGGCCGCTACTTGTAGCTGTTGAGCGTGCGCATGTAGTTGGCCCGCTCGAAGGCCGCCGGGTCGGCCACGGACTTCTGGCTCATGCTGCCCTTGAGCTGCTCGACCGATTCGTACTCGTGCTCCTGCATCCAGGTGGTCATCTCGGCCAGCATGGTGCGCAGGTGCTGCGGCCCCATGCGCAGCAGCACCGAGCAGACCTGCGTGACGTCTGCTCCGGCCATCAGCAGCTTGAGCACGTCGTAGCCGGTGGCCACGCCGCTGGTGGCCGCCAGCGAGCAGTCGACGCGCCCGTACAGGATCGCGATCCAGCGCAGCGGCAGACGCATCTCGAACGGCGAGCTGAGGGTGAGGTTGGGCACGATCTCGAGCTGTTCCAGGTCGATGTCGGGCTGATAGAAGCGGTTGAACAGCACCAGCCCGTCGGCCCCGGCCTCGGCCAGGCGCTTGGCCAGCGCCGCCGTGGCGCTGAAAAAGGGGCTGAGCTTGACGGCGACCGGGATGCTCAGGTCGGCCCTGGTGGCCTTGAGGATGTCGACGTAGCGCTGTTCGACGTCGGCGCCGCTCAGGTCGAAGTCGGTAGCCACGTAGTAGATGTTCAACTCGAGCGCGTCGGCCCCGGCCTGCTCGATACGCCGGGCGTACTCGACCCAGCCGCCGACGGTGGCGCCGTTGAGGCTGGCCATGACGGGGATGTCGACCGCGGCCTTGGCCTTGCTGATCAGCTCGAGGTACTCGTCGGGGCCCAGCCTGAACTCGTCGGGCGTGGGAAAGAAGCTCAGGGCCTCGGCGAACGACTCGCCCTGGGCCAGGTGGTGGTCGATCTCCTGGGCCTCGTGCACGATCTGCTCTTCGAACAGCGAGTGCAGCACGACCGCCCCCGCCCCGGCGTCCTCGAGCCGCTTGATCGTGTCGACCTCGGTGGTCAGCGGTCCGGCCGAGGGCACCAACGGGTTGCGCAGCGACAGTCCGAGGTATGTGGTTTGCGTTTTCATGGTCGCCTTCTCTGGTGACCGGCGCACTCGAGGGCGCCGTCAGCTTCATGTGTTGCCGTCGTTTCCGAAGACCTCGGCATAGACGCTGGTCAGTTTCCGGAAGAACTCGTAACGCTGCTGGGCGTCACGCTGGGCCTGGACGATCAGGGCCTTGGCCTGCTCGGGCTGCGTCTTGGTGAGCATCTTGAAGCGCGTCTGGTGATAGGCGTACTCCTCGAAGGGCAGCGTCGGCGGCTTGGAGTCGATGCTCAGCGGGTTCTTGCCCTGGGCGATCAGCGCCGGGTTGTAACGCAGCAGCGGGAAGTGCCCGGACTGCACGGCCTGCTTCTGGGTGTCCAGGCCCTTGCGCATGTTGATGCCGTGGGCGATGCAGTGGCTGTAGGCGATGATCAGTGACGGGCCTTCCCAGGCCTCGGCCTCGATGAAGGCCTTGACGGTCTGGCCGTCGTTGGCGCCCATCGCCACCTGGGCCACGTACACGTTGCCGTAGGCCATCGCCATCATGGCCAGGTTCTTCTTGGCACTGGGCTTGCCGCCGGCGGCGAACTTGGCCACCGCCGCCCGCGGCGTGGCCTTCGAGCACTGTCCGCCGGTGTTGGAGTAGACTTCGGTGTCGAGCACCAGGACGTTGACGTCGCGGCCGCTGGCCAGCACGTGGTCCAGTCCGCCGTAGCCGATGTCGTAGGCCCAGCCGTCGCCGCCCACGATCCACACGCTTTTCTTGACCAGCATGTCGGCCAGGTCGAACAGGTGGGCCGCCTCGGGGCCGTCGAGCTTGCGCAGCCTGGCCTTGAGCTGCTCGACGCGCTCGCGCTGGGCCTGGATGTCGGCGTCGGTCTTCTGCTGGGCATTGAGCAGGGCGTCGGCCAGCTCGGGGCCGACCTGCTCGCGCAGCTTGACGACCAGTTCACGGGCGGCCTCGCTGAGCTTGTCGATGGTCAGCCGATAACCCAGGCCGAACTCGGCGTTGTCCTCGAACAGCGAGTTGCACCAGGCCGGCCCGCGTCCGTCGGGGGTCACCGCCCAGGGGGCGGTCGGCAGGTTGCCGCCGTAGATCGACGAGCAGCCGGTGGCGTTGGCGATGATGGCCCGGTCGCCGAAGAGCTGGGTCATGAGCTTGTAGTAGGGGGTCTCGCCGCAGCCGGCGCAGGCGCCGGAATACTCGAACAGCGGCTGGAGGAACTGCGAGCCTTTGACGGTGTTGAGCCGCACCTTGCTGCGGTCGATCTCGGGCAGGCTCAGGAAGAACTCGTAATTGATCCGCTCGCGCTCGCGCAGCGGCGGCTGGAACTCCATGTTGATGGCCTTGAGCCGCGTCTCCTTCTTGTTCTTGGCGGGGCAGGCCTCGACGCACATGCCGCAGCCGGTGCAGTCTTCGGGCGCCACCTGGATGGTGACGTGCATGCCCGGCAGATCCTTGCCGATCGCCGGCCTGGACTTGAACGTCTCGGGCGCCTTTTCCAGCAGGGCCGGGTCATAGGCCTTCATGCGGATGGCGGCGTGCGGACAGACCAGGGCGCACTTGCCGCACTGGATGCAGGTGTCGGGATCCCAGATGGGGATCTCCAGCGCGATGTTGCGCTTCTCCCAGCGGGCGGTGTTGGTCGGGAAGGTGCCGTCGCACGGCAGGGCGCTGACCGGCAGGTCGTCGCCGCGGCCGGCGATCATCTCGGCCAGCACGTCGCGGACGAACTCGGGCGCCTCGGGCGAGACCGTGGGCGGCATCTCGATCTCGCTGGTGGGCTGACGCGGCACCTCGATCTCGTGCAGGTTGTCGAGGGTGGCGTCGACCGCCGCCCAGTTCTTCTTGACCACGTCCTCGCCCTTCTTGCCGTAGGTCTTCTTGATGGCGTCCTTGATGGCGGCGATGGCCTCGTCCCTGGGCAGCACGCCCGAGATGGCAAAGAAGCAGGTCTGCATGATGGTGTTGATGCGCACCCCCATGCCGGTTTCCTTGGCCACGTGGTACGCATCGATGACGTAGAAGCGCAGGTTCTTGTCGATGATCTGCTGCTGGACCTTGCGCGGCAGGCGGTCCCAGACTTCGTCCTTGCCGAACGGGGCGTTGAGCAGGAACACCGCCCCCTCGACCGCGTTGGCCAGCATGTCGTAGCGCTCGACGAAGGTCCAGGCGTGGCAGCCGATGAAGTTGGCGCGGTTGATCAGATACGTCGAACGGATCGGCCGTGGCCCGAAACGCAGGTGCGAGACGGTGATCGAGCCGGCCTTCTTCGAGTCGTAGACGAAGTAGCCCTGGGCGTAGTTGTCGGTGCCTTCGCCGATGATCTTGATCGAGTTCTTGTTGGCGCCCACCGTCCCGTCCGAGCCGAGGCCGTAGAACATGCAGCGCACCACGTCGTCGCGCTCGGTCGAGAACCCGGGATCGTAGTCCAGGCTGGTGTGGGTCACGTCGTCCTTGATGCCGACCGTGAAGTGGTTCCTGGGCACGTCGCGCTTGAGGTTGTCGAGCACGGCCTTGGCCATCGCCGGCGTGAAGTCCTTGCTGGAAAGCCCGTAGCGCCCGCCGACCACGCGCGGCAACGCGAACGGCAGCTCGCCCATGATCTGCATCTCGGAGAGCGCCGTGAGCACGTCTTCATACAGCGGCTCGCCGGTGGCCCCCGGCTCCTTGGTGCGGTCCAGCACCGCGATGGACTTCACCGAGGCCGGCAGGGCGGCCACCAGGTCCCTGGCCGAGAAGGGCCGATAGAGCCGCACCTTGACCAGGCCGACCTTCTCGCCGCGCTCGGTCAGGTACTCGATGGTCTCGTGCATCGCCTCGGCTCCCGAGCCCATCATCACCACCACGCGCTCGGCGTCCGGGGCGCCCACGTAGTCGAACAGGTGGTACTGCACGCCGACCAGCTTCGCCAGCCGATCCATCACGCCCTGCACGATCTGCGGGGCCTTGTCATAGAAGGGATTGACCGTTTCGCGGGCCTGGAAGAACACGTCCGGGTTCTGGGCCGTGCCGCGCAGGGCCGGACGGTCGGGTGTCAGGCCGCGCTGCCGATGGGCGTGCAGGGCCTCTTCGCTGATCATGGCCCGCAGGTCGGCTTCGGAAAGCTGCTCGATCTTGCTGACCTCGTGCGAAGTCCGGAAGCCGTCGAAGAAGTGCAGGAACGGCACGCGGCACTCCAGCGTGGCCGCATGGGCCACCAGCGCCATGTGCATCACTTCCTGCACGCTGCCGGAAGCCAGCAGGGCGAAGCCGGTCTGCCGACAGGCCATCACGTCGCTGTGGTCGCCGAAGATGCTCAGGGCATGCGTGGCCACGGTGCGGGCCGAGACGTGGAAGACGGTGGGCGTCAGCTCGCCGGCCAGCTTGAACATGGTGGGGATCATCAGCAGCAGGCCCTGCGAGGCCGTGAAGGTGGTGGTCAGGGCGCCGGTCATGGCGGCCCCGTGCACCGCCGCCGAGGCGCCGCCTTCGCTCTGCATCTCGATCACGTGGGGCACGGTGCCCCAGATGTTGCGCACGCCTTTGGCGGTCCACTCGTCGGCCCACTCACCCATGGGAGAGGAGGGCGTGATGGGGTAGATAGCGATCACCTCGCTGAGCCGATGGGCCACGTACGCCGCCGCCTCGTTTCCGTCGATTGTCACCATCCGTCTGTCGCTCATGAGCACCAAACTCCCTGCTGGCCAGCGTTGCATCCTGCGTATCGTCAGACGCCGTGGGCACCGTCGGCGGCCCCGGTCTGGCCGGGACCGAGCGTCAGGCGCCCACCGCCCGTTGGTCGCTTGTACGCCGCACCGCCCCCACGCCGGCGCAGACCGCCCCACCCTTCCCCAGCGGCAAACTGCGTACCGCTACCTGAGTTGCGCACAATGCGGCCTTTCGACTGCATTTGCAAGCGCCCGCCCGGGCGCGCCTTGCGCCAAACCGCGCAACCGCTGCGGGTCGCCGCGACCGGGGACGGTCTTCAGCCATACAAGGGGTGCTTTTCTGCCGTTGCGACCGCGCGGCCTGTTAGCGTCCCACGATGACCTCGCTCGAGCGCGTGTTGCGCACCGCCGGCTCGCTGCCGGCGGCCGCGAGCGTCGGGAAAGTGACCGTGAAGCTGGTGCCCTCGCCGGGTTGCGAAGAAACGCGGATGCGCCCCCCGGCCTGTTCGACCACCTCCCGCACGATCGACAGTCCCAGGCCCGTGCCGGGAATGCCCAACGCGATGGCGTTGTCGCCCCGCCGAAAGGCGTCGAACACCGGCTCGTGGCCGGGCTGGCCGTCGTAACTCTTTAGTATTTTTGGGCTTATGCCTATACCGGTGTCGCGCACCTCCACCGATACCGCCTGGGGCGGACCGTCACGGGGTTCGAGCTGCACGCTGATGCTCACCGACCCCGGCCCGGGGGTGTATTTGATGGCGTTCTCGATCAGGTTGCCGAGGCAGTCGCCCAGATCCCGGGGATCGACCTTCACGCGCAAGTCCCCATCAGGTGGGATGTTGCAGGTCAGACGCACGTCCTTGCCGCTGGCCATCGGCTCGAACCGCTCGACCAGCTCGGCCAGCACTTCCCGCAGGTCGGCCTGCGACTTGGCGTGCCGGGCCGGGTCGGCCTCCTGCACGCGGGCCAGGGCCAGCAACTCGCTGACCTGGGCGATGCCTTCCTGGCACCGCCGCACGATCTTCTCGCACGTTCCGGGAATGGCCTCGGGCGGAACGACGTTGCAGCGGATCAGGTCGGTGAGCGTCTGAATCACCGCCAGCGGGCTCTTGAGCTGATGGGCGGCGGTCTGCATGAAGCGCGAGCGGCGACGCTGCAGATCCTGGATCGCGAGCTGCGACTGGCGCAACGCGGCGTTGGCCGCGCGCAACTGCCGGTCGCGTTTTTCCAGGCGCATCGCGATCTGCAGCGTGAAATACAGCGTGCCGAAGATGCCTGCGGCGACCACCAGCAGCGACGCGATCACGAATTCGGTGCGATCGAACAGCCCCGGATGCGTGCTGGGCAGGAAGTCATGGTGCGGCCTGATCCAGCCCTGCCACTCGCCCACTACCAGGGCCGTATACAGCAGCAACGCCCAGCAGGCGTGCAGGATGGCCTGCCAGCGCGGCAACAGCAGCGAGACGATGGCGACGTGGAACAGGTAGAACATCGCCAGCGGGCTTTCGGCTCCGCCGACGTAGCGGAGGATGCACGTGAGCAGCGCCAGATCGACCGCCACCTGGGCATTGGCCAGCAGTTCGACTCGTCGGAACAGCTCGCTGGGAGGCGTCACCTGGTCGCGCATCTGCCTGAACAGCGCCCACGACAGGAGCGTCCAGCCCAGGTTTACGCAGCCCAGCGCCACGAGCACCAGCGCCAGGCCGGTCGGGCGGCTGGTGCCGGGCATGGCGAAGCGTTCGAAGGCCAGGACGCCGATCGCGCTGGCCAGAAACAGCCACCGCAGCCGGATGAACCAGTGCAGGCGCACCATCGTCACCAGCGCGGCCGAGCGCGACAGCCCGTCGGTATCCAGCTCGCCGAAAGGCAAGCGCGGGGCGGTATCGTTTTCGACGATGTGCTGGTTCATCACGTTGCCTTTCGGTGCGCCGCCGCCGACGCGACTGCCTCGACCACCGCGTCAGGGGCCAGCGGCTTTTCGAGGAACTCGTCGGCGGCGAGACGCTCGAGCCCGATCTGCCGGGCCAGGTCCTCGGCGGCGGCCCGGCTCAGCGAGGATATCATAACTATCGGTATGTTTGAGGTTTGTGGATCACACGCGAGTCGATTGCCCAGCTCGATGCCCTCGACCGGCGAACCGAGCATGATGTCCAGCAGCAGCACATCCGGCGGCTGGCGCCGTATGGCCTCCAGGCCGGAACTGCCTGTCAGGAAGCATTTTACCTCGTACCCCCGCGGCTCGAGCATGAGCCGCACGGCGTGGTGCATGTCGGCGTCGTCGTCTATCAGGTAGACCCGGGCCACCTGGTCGCTCACGCCGCACCTCCTCTTCGTGACTGACATGCGAGAGTGTCGGCGATCGGCACCGACCCAGTGGCAAACGCCGCGCCGCAGGCCGATGCCCGCCGATAACGCGCAAATGCCGGGTCAGCGCGGCAGACGACGCCTTGGCTGCGGATTTTCGCGCAGCGCCGGCCCGTGGAGAGGGTCGGCGTCAGGGTATTCGTTGGCCCGAGGCGCGTGGGCGGCGGGGATTGCGCAAGGTCGGGGCCACGTCGGCGGGCACGGCCGGGCCGGTGCGCTGGCACCCGATTTGCCGCGTAGTTGGTGCCGGTAGCCATAGTCGGTCACCGGCCGGCGGGCGAACGCCAGGAGCTGTTTGCAGGCCTTCCCACAGCGCAAGAGAGCCAATGCCATGAGCACCCGGACCGAGAATCCCAAAGCGGCCATTTGCACCCCACCCAAACTCAAGGTGCCGTACCTGGGCTACGACCTCCTGCAGATGCCCCTGTACAACAAGGGGGCGGCCTTCAGCGAGCAGGAGCGGGACCGTTTCCGGCTGCGCGGCCTGTTGCCGCCCACGCCGCTGTCGATGGACGAACAGGTCTCGCTCGAGATGGAGCATCTGCGCGCCAAGCGCGACGACCTCGAGAAGTTCATCGGCCTGGCGGCCCTGCAGAACCGCAACGAGACGCTCTTCTACCGCGTGCTGGTCGAGAACATGACCGAGCTGATGCCGATCGTGTACACTCCCACCGTGGGCCTGGCCTGCCAGAAGTACAGCCACATCTTCCGCGACTCGCGCGGCATGTGGATCACCCCCGACGACATCGACCGCGTCCCCGAAATCCTGCGCAACTGGCCCTTCGACGACGTGCGGCTGATCGTGGTCACCGACAACGAGCGCATCCTGGGCCTGGGTGATCAGGGTGCCGGCGGCCTGGGCATCCCCATCGGCAAGATCGCCCTGTACTGTGCCGGGGCCGGCATCCACCCGCGGCACACCCTGCCGGTCAGCCTCGACGTCGGTACCGACAACGTCGATCTGCTCAACGACCCCTACTACTTCGGCTACCGCCGTCGGCGGCTGCGCGGCGAAGCCTATGACCGCTTCGTCGAGCGCTTCGTGGAAGGCGTGCGCGAGGTGTTCCCGCACGCCGTGATCCAGTGGGAGGACTTCCACAAGAACATCGCGTTCATGATCCTGGATCGCTACCGCAAGCGCATCCCGTGCTTCAACGACGATATCCAGGGCACGGCCGGCATCGTGCTGGCGGGCATGTACTCGGCCCTGCGCATCACCGGCGGCAAGCTCAGCGACCAGCGTGTGGTCTATCTGGGCGGCGGGGCGGCCGGCGTGGGCATCGCCCGGCTGGTGCGAACCGCGATGCGCGAGGAGTGCGACGACGAGGTCAAGGTGCGCCGGGCGCAGGCGGTGCTGGATTCGCGCGGTCTGCTCTACGAGGGCCGCACGATCAAGGACCCGCACAAGCTGGAGTTCGCCCTCAAGCGCGAAGACATGGAGTTCTACGGCTTCGGGCCGGACGGGATCCACTCGCTGGTCGATGTGATCCGGCACGTCAAGCCGACCATCCTGGTGGGCACCACCGCCACGCCGGGCGTGTTCAACGAGGAAGTGATCCGCGAGATGGCCAGGCACGTCGAGCGGCCGGTGATCTTCGCGCTGAGCAACCCCACCTCGAAGTGCGAGTGCACGCCGCTGGAGGCCTACCAGTGGAGCGACGGGCGGGCGATCGTGGCCACGGGCAGCCCGTTCGCGCCGGTGGAGTACAAGGGGCGGCGCTACGAGCCGGGCCAGGGCAACAACGTCTTCGTCTTCCCGGGCGTGGGGATGGGGGCGATCCTGTCGGAGGCCCGCGAGATACCGGATCAGTTCTTCGCCATCGCGGCCAGGACGGTGGCCGAGTGCGTCACGCAGGACCGGCTCGACGTCGGCTCGCTGTATCCCGACCAGAGCATGTTGCGCGAAGTGAGCCGCAAGATCGCCATCAACGTGTTCAAGGCGGCCCGCGACATGAACCTGGGGCGGTTCCTCGGCGACGACGAGATCGTCGAGCTGGTGGATCGGGCCACCTGGTTCCCGGACTACCAGGAATACGAGTACGCCAGCCGCTAGGTCCGCCCGCCGGGCGGCCCCTCAGCCGTCCGAGCGGTCATCGTCGCCGCGCCGGGCTTCCAGGAACTCGACTCCCACCCGGTGACGCCGCCGTTCGGTGTAGTGGCAGTTGCGCACCACGCCGCGCACGCGCGGCCGGCCCGGCAGCTTGTCGAAGTAGGCCACCAGTTCGGTACCGGGGTGCACGTAGTGTTCGTGCTCGAAGGCCATGCCCCCGGCCGAGACGTCCAGCGTCCGGGCCTCGAACCGCCGCACCCACGTGCCGTGCAGGGTGTGCTCGGCCAGTTCGACGGTGACGGGCACGCGGCAGGCGTGGCGTTCGTGGCGGCGCCGGTGACGCCGCTGGCGGTCCCGGCTGGCCAGCGAACAGGCCAGCTTGCGGGGCGAGTCGGCCCCGGGGGGCCAGCGGTCGGGCCAGTCGGGGCCGGCGAAGACCGCCTCGTCGCCCCGCTGCTGCAGGCGCTGCCAGGTCTGCTGGTCGAGGGGCGTACCGGCCCGCAGCAGCACCTTGCCCTCGCGGTCGAGCACCGTTCCGGGGACCGGCTTGCCGACGATGAGCATATGCCAGGGAAGCGGTCGCAGTCTGCCGTCGTGTCGCGTACTGCTCATGCCTGATCCGTCTGCTGATCGGTGGCGGGCGCCGCGTGCAGCTCGCGGACGCGCCCGGCGAGGTCGGCCCAGCTCGGCAGGACGCCGACGCGTACCCGCAGCAGGTCGGCGGTCTGCTGGATCTGCTGCTCGATCTGCTGGAGGAGCTGGTCGAGCCACTGCTGGTCGATCTGCAGGCGCTCCTGGCAGAGGGCCTGCACGGCCAGCAGGGCCTGCTCGCCACCGGCGAAGAGCTCGGCGATGGCGGCGGCGCAGTACGACAGGTTGGCCAGTTCCAGGGCCACGCCCTCGAGCAGGGCCAGTTCTTCGCCGTGGTGGGCCCGCACCGCTGTGGCGATATCGCTCGGCAGCCCCCAGGCGGCCAGCAGCTCGCCGCCGATGCGGGCGTGGGTCACGCCCAGCAGGTGGCTCTCGATCTGGGCCACGCAGCAGCAGTTCTGGCGCGCCGTCTCGACGATGGCGCGGTAGGCGTCGGCGGCCACGTGGCAGAGGGCCAGGCGCCCGATGTCGGACAGCAGGCCGGCCAGGAAAGCCTCGTCGGCCCGTTCGGGATGCCGGGCCAGGGCCAGCCGCCGGGCCGCCACGGCGCTGGTGACGCTCAGGCGCCAGAACTGTTCCAGGTCGAGCCCCTCGCCGAGCGATCCGGCCAGGGCCGAGGTGTAGGCGAACCCCAGGGCCAGCGTGCGCACGCTGCGGGTGCCCAGCAGCGCCACGGCCTGGGGAATCGAGCGGACCTCGCAGGAGAGCCCCATGGCCGGCGAGTTGAGCAGGCGCAGCAACTGGGCGCACAGGGCCGGATCGTTCTGGATGACTCCCGCCAGGCGATCGACCGCCACGTCCTCGTCACGCGTGAGCCGGATGATCTCGAGCGCTACGGGCGGCAGACTGGGCAGGTTCTCTACGTCACGGATTCGCGTCAGGATGTCGCAGTGCATGGTGTGGTCTTTCCGTCCTGATGCCAAGCTCTCGACGACGACTGTGGCAACCCCCGTTCAGTGGGCGCCCCGGTTCGCGGGCAGACCGTGATCGCCCGGGCCCGGGACCGGGCCCCGCGGTCTGCCGTTGTTCGCGTGTCGAACAGACTCGAGGTGCTCAGAAGCTACGTCCAAACTGCCAAGGGTGCCTGGTCGAGCCCTCTCTCCAGAGAGCACCGGGACCGACGCCGCCGGCCGCGGGCGGTCCCGCTCGCGCGGGAAGACGGCCACCCCGACGGGCGTCGCTCCGGACTGCTTTACAACCTCTCGGCCGCTGACCCTCTGGTCTGCGGTTAGCTCACTGGGGATGTCGGAAGCCTTTCCAGAATGGTTTAGTCACAAGGTTAGCAAACGGCCCTGCCGCCTCGTCAGGCGTGGTAGCCGCCGCGGCGCCGGGTGCCAGCCCTACCCGGCCGATCAGCCGCGCGGTTGTATCGGACGTGCCGTCAAGTCGTGCTTGAAGCGCCGCCGTCCGGCCCGCTACACTGGCGCTTGAGGAAGCAGCATCCCTGGGATCAGTCAACCAGACTGCGCGCCGCCGACCGGGTCCGTGGGGTCCACGCGACGTCCGAAGGGCCTGCGCCGCCGCTTCCACCAGCACGACAGGGGCAAGAAGATGAGCACACAGCGTATTCCGTGGGGTTGGCTGACGCCGGTTCTGGTTCTCGCAACGGCAGCCGCCCCGCCCGTGGCCCAGGCCGCGCCGGACCAGTCCACGACCATAGTGGCCGCCCTGGCCCGCTGCTCGGCCACCGCCGGCGAAGCCGGCCAGCCGCTGCTGCCGGCCGGCACTACCCTCGACGATCTGCGCTGGGACGGCAACGTGCTGGAAGTGTTCCTGACCGTCCCGGCCGGGGCCTACGACCGCGACGAGCCGCGATCCGGCTGGTATCTCTCGCCGATCGACATCGAGCAGGTTTCGCGCCTTCTGGCCGCCGAGCTGAGCGCCGACGAGCATTTCGGCGGCGTGCGGATCCGCGTGCGCAGCGCCGACCAGCTCGACTACGGGACGCTGGAGCGTTTCATGTTGCCGCGACAGCGCCCGGCGCCGTCCGAAACGCAGCCACCGGACGGGGTTATCGGACGGCCGGCGGACCCGCAGGGCGGCTCTGCACTGGGGCTGGGCGGTCCGACGGTCAACGCCGCCCGCCAGCCGAGCGGCGCGCTGTCCGGCGTGACGGTTTTCGCCTCGTGCGGGCACGGCTGGACGGCGGGTGACTCGAGCTGGTTTCTGCAACGGCCGGTGCTGTTGGGCATGTGCGAAGACTATGGCAACCTGGACATGCTCAACTACTTCGCAGCCTATGCCTTCAACGCCGGGGCCACGGTGGTGCCGTTCCGCCCGGTGGGTTGGCAGCCGCTGGAGATCGTGCTGGACAACGACGATCCGCAGGTGAGCTACACCGGCACGTGGTACGACAGCACCAGCAGCAAGTACTACGAGAACGGCGCCACGGTCTCCGGCGTGCCCTATCGCTGGACCTCTGCCGACACCAGCGAAACCGCCACGGCGCGCTTCACGCCGAACATCACCGTCAGCGACTTCTACCCGGTCTTCTGTTTCGCGATCGCGGGTTCGAACCGCACGCTGCAGACCTACCGCATCAGCCACAGCGGCGGCATCAGCGAGGTGGCGGTCGACCATCGCAACGTCGGCAACGGCTGGGTCTGGCTGGGCAACTACTACTTCGAGGCCGGCGGGGCCAACTACGTCGAGATCACCAATCAGTCATCCGACGGCGGCATCGTCGTCGCCGACGCCATCCGCTTCGGCGGCGGCTACAGCAACATCGTGCGGCCCGGACCGGGCACCACCAGCGGCTATCCCCAGGACGAAGAAGCCCAGCGCTACTGGGCCCACAGCGAGCTGGGCGATAACGCCTACGGCTTCTCGTCGAGCATCTGGGACCTCTCGGGTTACAGCGACCAGAGTGACAACGTGGGCACCGGCGGACGCTGGGCGGCCGAGATGAACCAGGTTCCGCCCGGCGGCGTGCTGGTCGACCGCTGGAAGCGCGTGCATATCGAGTTCCACACCAACGCCTCGGGCGGCAGCGCCCGCGGACAGATGTGCCTCATCACCGACCTCGGCGCGACAACCTACCAGGAAGAGTTCGCCACCATTCTTTCCGACGAGGTCGATGCCGACATGCTGGCGCTAGACAGCGAGTTCGAGCATCCCTGGTACGACCGTTTCAGCCCGACCTACACCGGCTCATATGGCGCCATCGCCACCAGCGCCAACGGCGACGAGTTCGACGCCACCATCGTCGAGCTGGCTTTCCACGACAACCAGCAGGACGCCGAGCTGCTGCGCGACCCGCGCGTGCGGGCGGCGATGGCCCGGAGCTGCGTGCAGGGGATCATCCGCTTCCTGCACACGCTGCCCGGCAGCCAGGTGCCGCTGGCGTTTCCGCCCGATACGCCGCAGTACGTGCGCGTCGCCGACCTGGGCAGCGGCGACGTGCAGATCAGTTGGCAGCCGCCGCCGGCCGACGACGCCCACGGCGATCCGGCCACCGGCTACGTCATCTACCAGTCCAGCAACGGCTACGGCTTCGGCAATCCGGTGACCGTCGGCGACGTGACCTCGGCGGTGATCTCCGGCATCCCGGCCGGCGAGATCCGCTATTTCCGCGTGGCGGCCACCAACGCCGGCGGCGAGTCGATGCCCTCGGAAGTGCTGGCCGTCAGGCGGCCGGCCAGCGGCACCGCCAGCGTGCTGATCGTCAACGGCTTCGACCGGCTGCGCCGCCAGATCAACCCCATCCAGACCTTCACGCAGCCGCCGGCTTACGCCGGGCAGTCGATCGAGCGGCAGATGTGGCGCCGCAGCAACTCGTTCGACTACGTGATCCAGCACGCCGAGGCGCTGGCGGCGGCCGACGTGGGCTTCGTGAGCTGCGACAACGACTCGGTGATCAACTCCTACGTCCAGCTCGGCGACTACGACATCGTGGTCTGGATCCTGGGCACCGAGAGCAGCGAAGACGCCACCTTCACGAGCAACGAGCAGACCAAGGTCACCACCTTCCTCCAGAACGGCGGGGCGCTGTTCGTTTCGGGCTCGGAGATCGGCTACGACCTGGTCGGCCTGGGCAACGGCGCCGGCTTCATGCAGGATACGCTGCGCTGCAACTACCTGCTCGACGACGCCGGCACGTACCAGGTCAGCCCGGCGGCCGGCAGCATCTTCGACGGCCTGAGCGCCTTCGACTTCGACCCGAACAACGGCGCGGTCTACGACGTGCGCAGTCCGGACGTGCTCGGTGCGGGGACCGACGCCGTGGCCTGCCTGAACTACGTGAACGGAGCGGGCACCGTGGCCGGCGTGCAGTACACCGGGCCGACGTACAACACGGTGGTGTTCGGCTTCCCGTTCGAGGCGATCACCTCGGCCGGTGTGCGGGCGGAGCTGATGATCCGTATCATCGACTTCCTGGCCAGCGCCAGCGGACCGCTGCCGTTCGACTACGACCGCGACGGCGACGTCGACTGGGCCGACTTCAACATCTTCGTGTGGTGCTTCCAGGGGCCCGACAACCTCTACAACCCCGGGCACATCTGCCTCGAGATGGACGGCGACGGGGACTACGACGTCGACATGGCCGACTTTACGCTGCTGCAGCAGACCTTCACCGGCGCGGGGCCGTAGCCTCTCACGGGCGCGGCGTCCTTAACCGGTCAGGACGGTGTACCAGAAGGCCCACGCCAGCGGCGCGGCCAGCAGGGGCGAATCGAGCACGTCGAGAACGCCGCCCAGGCCGGGAATCAGCGTGCCGGAGTCCTTGACCTCGGCGTCGCGCTTCAGCAGCGAGGCCGCCAGGTCGCCGGCTACCGAAACCAGTCCCATCAGTAACCCGAAGCCGGCGCACAGCCCCAGCCAGCCGGCCGGCGCAGAGCCTGCCGGGCTCAGTCCGCCGGCATACAGCGCCCAGCCGCCGGCCAGGCCGCAGGCCACGGTGGTCACCAGGCCGCCGGCCAGGCCCTCCCAGGTCTTGGCGGGGCTGAGCCAGGGGATGAGTTTGTGTCGGCCCCAGGTCCGGCCGGTGAAAAAGGCGCCGATGTCATTGATCTTGACGAGAAAGACGGAGTACAGCAGCAGGGCCACGCCGCCCGGTCCGTCGACCAGCAGCCGCAGACGCAGCAGGAACGACGCCAGGCCGCCGACGTAGACGATCGCCAGCAGCGTGAGGCCGACGTTGGCGGCCGCCTGGGTGGTGCGCTGATGGCGGGCCTGTTGCCAGAGGGCGGCCCCCAGGGCAGCCGCCAGCCACAACAGCGGGCCGAAAGCAGCGCTGCCGGGTGCGTGGCGCTGCACCAGCGGCATGACCGCCAGACCGGCGCCGCACAGCAGGGCGACGCCCCGCCGCGGCTGGTAGCCTTTGGCGCGGGCCATGGCGACGACTTCGTCGGTGGCCAGCAGTACCAGAACCAGCACCACTGCCGCCACCACGCTGCCGGCGGCGCGACCGGCCCACCAGGCGTCGGCCGCCAGCGCGGCCAGAACGACTGCCGCGGCCGTGGTTCCCGAGATGACGCGTGCTCGCAGAGCTGACAATGGCGGGCTCCGTGTCTGTAAGGCACCTTCCTGCTTTTCCTGACGCTCTATGCGGTTGGCGGCATGGCCGCGCGGCCAGGGTTATTGGCCTTGCTGTCAGGGAGGGGGCAGGTCGGGATCGAGCGCGGGACATGGCCGCAGGCTGCGACCCCCCTGAAAGGGGGGACGGTCCCTTCGTCCCGCCGTCCCTCCGTCCCTTCGTCCCTACGTCCCAGCGTCCTTGCGTTCCTTGGCCCCGTTCCCTACACGATCCCCACGAACTGGTCCAGGGCGTGGGGGTTGGCCAGGGCGTCGCGGTTCTTGACTTCCTGGCCGTGGATCACCTGCTGGACCGCCAGCTCGACCTTCTTGCCGCTGATGGTGCGCGGGATCTCGCTGACCTGCTTGATGACCCGCGGCACGTGGCGCTTGGTGGCGCCGGCGGCAATGGCCTGCTTGATCCTGTCGCGCAGCTCCTTGTCGAGGGTCAGCCCTTCGCGCAGCACGACGAACAGCACCACCATCACGTCTTCGTCCTCGGTCTGTTTGCCGACCACGATGCTGTCGACCACCTCGTCGAGTCCCTCGACGATGCGGTAGATCTCGGCCGTGCCGATCCGCACGCCGCCGGGGTTGAGCGTGGCGTCCGAACGGCCGTAGACGACGATGCCGCCGCGCGGCGTGATCTCGATGAAATCGCCGTGGCGCCACACGCCGGGGTAGTACTCGAAGTAGGCGCCGCGATACTTGCTGCCGTCGGGGTCGTTCCAGAAGCACACCGGCTGGGAGGGGAAGGGTTTGATGCAGACCAGTTCGCCCTTTTCGCCGACCAAGTCGCGGCCCTGTTCGTCCCAGGCGTGCACGTCCATGCCCAGGCCGCGGCACTGGATCTCGCCGGCGTAGACCGGCAGCATGGGGTTGCCCAGGATGAAGCACGAGATGATGTCGGTGCCGCCGCAGATCGAGGCCAGCATCATGTCGGCCTTGACGTTCTCGTAGGTCCACTCGAACAGCTCGGCCGAGAGCGGCGAGCCGGTCGAGCAGATGCAGCGCAGGGCGCTCAGGTCGTGCTGCTCGCGCGGGCAGATGCGCGCCTTGCGGCAGGCGGCGATGTACTTGGCGCTGGTGCCGAAGATGTTCATACCGGTGCGCTCGGCCAGTTCCCAGAGGCGGTCCATGGTGGGATGGCCGGGGTTGCCTTCGTAGAGCACCAGGGCCGCGCCGACGCCCAGCCCGCTGACCAGCCAGTTCCACATCATCCAGCCGCAGGTGGTGTAGTAGAAGATGCGTTCGTCGGGCCGCAGGTCACAGTGCAGCATCAGCTCCTTCATGTGCTGCAGCAGCGTGCCGCCGTGGCCGTGCACTATGCACTTGGGTACGCCGGTGGTGCCCGAGGAGTACATGATGAACAACGGATGGTCGAAGGGCACCTCCTCGAAGGTCAGTTCGGGCTGCGATCCGCCGGAGGCCAGGAAGTCGTCGAAGTACTCCGCCCGGCCGACCTGCCCGATGTCCGGCCGCTCGTCGATATACGGCAGCACCACCACGCGCTCGAGGCTCTCGAGCTGCTGTTGCAGCCGCGCCACGCGGTCGAGCGTCTCGAAGCGCTTGCCGCCGTAGGTGTAGCCGTCGACCGTGAACATGACCTTCGGCTCGATCTGCCCGAAACGGTCCATCACCGCCCCGACGCCGAAATCCGGCGAACACGACGACCAGATGGCTCCCAGGCTGGTGGCGGCCAGCATGGCGACGATGGTCTCGGGCACGTTGGGCATGTAGCCGCCGACGCGGTCGCCGCGGCGCACGCCCAGGGCGCGCAGGGCCGCGGCGCAGCGGGCCACGGCGGTGCGCAGCTCGCGGTGCGTCCAGCGGGCCTGCCGGCCGGTTTCGTTCTCGAAGACGATGGCGTCGCGGTCGTCGTCGTGGCGCAGCAGGTGGCGGGCGTAGTTGAGGCGCATGCCGGGAAACCAGCGGGTGCCCAGCATGCCCTCGCCGACCGCGGGGGCCTCGGCGGGCTGCGAAGGCTGGATGCCGACGAAGTCCAGCAGTTCGGCCCAGAACTCGCGGCAGGAGTCGAGCGACCATTGCCGCAGGGCCTCCCACTGGCGCGCGATGCCGTACCTTTCGGCGATGCGGTCCATGAAGGCGTGCATCTGCGAGCTCTTGATCTGCTGCTCGGTCGGCTGCCACAGCAGGCGTGCTTCGGACATTGCTCAAACCTCCCCAGAGCCGGGTCGTTCGATGTCGCCGGGCCGGCTCGGCGCCGGCGTCAACTGCGCGGCACCAGTCGGCCGCGGTGGTCGTAACACTGCATGCGGATCTCGTCCGGATTGAGGCTGGCATCGGAGCGGATGGAGATCTTGCGCTCGTTGCGCAGTTCCAGCTCGTGCAGTTGGGCGCGTTTGCGGTTCTGGAGCAGGAAGGCCACCTCGGGGGCCACGCTGATCTCGATCGAGCGGATGTTGTCTTGGGTGACCGCGAGCTGGATCAGCCGCATCACGTCGAGCACCACCGACTCGGGCGTCTTGACCAGCCCGGTGCCGTGGCAGTGCGGGCAGTCGTGGTAGACGCTGCGGGTCAGGCTGGCCCGCTGGCGCTGGCGGGTCAGCTCGATGATGCCGAACTGGCTGAAGCGCAGCACCTTGGCCCGCTCCTTGTGGGCCTTGAGGTTGCGGGCCAGACGCCGCTCGATCTCGCGCTTGTGGGCCTCCTGGCGCATGTCGATGAAATCGCAGATCACCACGCCGCCCAGGTCGCGCAGCCGCAGTTGCCGGGCTATCTCGTCGGCGGCCTCGAGGTTGATCTTGTAGGCGGTGGTCTCGGCGTCGTCCTCGGTGCGGAACTTGCCGCTGTTGACGTCGATGGCCACCAGGGCCTCGGTCTGGTCGATCACCAGCGAGCCGCCCGACTTGAGCGGCACCTCGCGCGAGTGCAGCCGCTGCAATTCGTCTTCGATCCCGTAGCGGTGGAAGATCGGCTCGGGATTGGCGTAGTAGACCACGATGTCCTTGGCCCGCGGACTGAAGATGCTGAGGAACTCGTTGGCCCGGCGGGCCACCTCGGCGTCGTCGATCACGATGCGCTTGATGTCGCTGCTGTAGACGTCGCGGATGGTACGGATCACCAGGTCCGACTCGGTGTACAGCTCGGCCGGGGCCTTGAGCTTCTTCATGCGCTTCTCGACCGCCTTCCACAAGCGGCACAGGTAGTTCAGGTCGCTCTGCAGCTCGCGCTTGGTGCGGTCCAGCGCCGCGGTGCGGGCGATGAAGCCCATGTTGTCGGGCAAATCCAGCTCGCGCAGCACGGCCCGCATCTTCCGCCGCGCCTCTTCGTCTTCGATCTTGCGCGAGACGCCCAACTGCCGCATCCCCGGCATCATCACCAGGAACCGGCCGGGAATACTCAGGTACGTCGTCAGCGTGGGCCCCTTCGTGCCGATGCCCTCCTTGGTGATCTGCACGATGACTTCCTGCCGGCGGTGCAGGCAGCGCTGAATCGGCGGGCGGCTGCGGCGCGGCGTCTTGCGGCCCACGTTCTCGGTGTGCTGCTCGCCGTTGGGGAAGTACTGCGGGTGCAGGTCGGAGATGTGCAGGAAACCGTTCTTGCCGTAGCCGAAATCGACGAAGGCCGCCTGGATGCTCGGCTCGACGTTGGTGACCACGCCCTTGTAGATGTTGCCCACGTGGTTCTCGGCCGAGGCCCGCTCGAGGTAGATCTCCTGGAGCGTGCCGTTCTCGAGCACCGCAATGCGGCACTCCTCGCCCGGCACCACGTTGATGATCATCTCCTTCTCGGCACCGGGCTGCGGGATGTCGCGCACCACCTGGACGCCGGCCTCTTCGGCCAGTTGCGCGTCGTCACCCGGCGCGACCTCGGCTGTGGCCGACTCGGCGGCCTCGGCGGCCTCCTCGTCGCCGGGAGCGGTTTCGCCATCGGCAGCCTGCTCGACGGCTGGAGCTTCGGCCGCCCCGTTGCCGTTGCGCTTGCGGCGTCGGCGCGAGCGGCGCCGGCGGCGCCGGCGCGTGCCTTTTTCGCTTTCCGCTTCGGCCGATTCGCCCGCGACGGCCGGCTCGTCGTCGCCGCCGGTTTCCTCACCGGCGGCCGGGGCCTGTTCTTCGGTCGGGGCGGCGCTGCCGCGCCCCCGCTTGCGACCACGGCGGCCAGGCTTGCGCCGCTCGGGGCGCTCCTCGACCGCACCCGACCCAGACTCGGGCGGCGTGTTCGCCTCGGGGGCCTCCGTCGCCGGCGATTCGCCCGGCCGCGGCTCGGCCGGCGGCGGGAGGTCGTCGACCGGGAACTCCGCCTCCGGCGCCACCTCAGGGAAGCTGATCACGATCGCTTCGCGCTCGCGGCGAATCTCCGCCGCACCGTGCCGCGCGGCGTCCGGCTCGGGCGCGTCGGCGGCCGGGGCGCTCGCCGCCGGGGCTTGCGGGGCCGCCGGCCGCTCGTCGGCGGCGCGCTGGGCCTCGCCGGCCTCGGCCTTCTTGCGCCGCGTGGCCTTCTTGCGCGTGGTTTTCCTGGTGTTCGCACCGGGTTGCTCAGCAGGAGACTCAGGCTGCGACGCTTCGTCGGTCGACTCGGCGGTCGCCTTCCTGCTGGCGCGCTTGGTGGTCTTGCGC
>CAZRSM010000044.1:0-6015 GCA_964602755.1 uncultured Planctomycetales bacterium | reverse complement strand
CTTGCCGACGGCGGCGATCAGCACGTCGGCCTGGCGCACGATGTTGGGCAGGGCCCGCGTGCGCGAGTGACACAGCGTGACCGTGGCGTGACGGTTGATGAGCATGGAAGCCATCGGGCGGCCCAGGATCGGGCTGCGGCCGATGACCACCGCGTGGGCGCCGTCCAGCTCGACGTGGTACTCATCCAGCAGCCGCATGATGCCCTTGGGAGTGCAGGCGGCGAAGGCCGGCATGCCCAGGATCACGCGTCCCAGCGTGGCACTCGTGACGCCGTCCACGTCTTTTTCGATCGGGATGGCCTCGAAAACGGCGCGTTTGTCGATCGGCCGCGGCACGGGATGTTGCACCAGGATGCCGTGGATCTGGGGGTTGTCGCCCAGGCGGCGGACCTCGTCGACGACGCGCTCGGTCGAGACCTCGGCCGGCAACTCGATCGCCACCGCGCGGATGCCCACCTCGGCGCAGCGTTTGCGTTTCATGCGCACGTACATGGCCGAGGCGGGATCGTTGCCGACCAGCACGGTAGCGAGCGTGGGCGTCACCCCGGTGGCGGCCTTGATGCGGGCCACCTGCTCGCGGGTCCGCTCGCGGATACGCCGCGCCAGCGGGCGACCGTCCATCAGCTTGGCTTTGTTGACCGCGTCCATGTCACGCATGTTCGACGGTGATCCCCCGGATTCACGTTGCCAGCCGCACGCCGACACATCAGGTGCAGGGATTAAGGGATTGAGGGATTAAGAGATCCAGGTCTCACGGCTGACTCCCCGGGCTCCCGCGGCTGCCACAGTATCCCTGCGCCGCCACGCCGCGCAGCGCCCCCGGCACATCCGCCCCCCCCGTGCCTTCGTGCCTTTGTGCCTCTTTCTCAGCAATGCATCCCGCCGTCGACGGAGAGTACCTGCCCGGTCATGTAGGCCGAATCCGGCCCGGCCAGGAAGGCCACCACGTTGGCGACGTCTTCGGGCATGCCGAACTTCTGCATGGGGATCACCAGCTTGACCGTGTCCTTGACCTTCTGCGGCAACACGTCGGTCATGTCGGTCTTGATGAAGCCCGGCGCCACGGCGTTGCAGCGGACGCCGCGTTTGGCCAGCTCCTTGGCGACGCTCTTGGTCAGGCCGATGACGCCGGCCTTGCTGGCGGCGTAGTTGGCCTGGCCGGCGTTGCCGGAAAGCCCGGAAAAGCTGGCCATGTTGATGATCGAGCCGCTGCGCTGCCGCAGCATCACCTTGGCGGCGGCGCGGGTGCCCAGGAAGACGGCCCGCAGGTTGACGTTGATGACGGCGTCCCACTGCTCGTCGGTCATCGAGACGATCAGCGTGTCGCGGGTGATGCCGGCGTTGTTGACCATCACGTCGAGCGAGCCGAACTTCTCGGTGGCGATGTCGATCAGGCGGTCGATGTTCTCCGACTGGGTCACGTCGGCCACCTCGGCCACGGCCCCGACGCCCTTCTGCGTCACCAGCTCGACGGTCTCGTTCAGCTCGTCGCGCAGCATGTCGGTGGCGATGATGTTGGCACCGCGGCTGGCCAGTTCGAGGCAGATGGCCCGGCCGATGCCGCGGGCGGCCCCCGTCACGATCGCGGTCTTTTTCTCAAGCTGTTTCATCAGGACTGCTCCTTGGCTGCCTCCAGGCGCTCGGCCGTGGAGATATTGATCGATTTGACCTGGCGGTTGATCTTGCGCATCAGGCCGGTGAGCACGCGATTGGGCCCGACCTCCCAGAACAGGTCGCAGCCGTCGGCGATCATGCGCTCGACACAGGCCTGCCAGCGTACCGGGTTATGAACCTGCTGGAAGAGCTTGGCGCGTATCTCGTCGGGCTCGCCGTGATAACCGCCGTCGACGTTGGCGGTCACGGCCACCCGCGGGCGGCGGAACTCGGTGGCCGCCAGCGTCTCGCGCAAGGCCTCGGCCGCCTCGCGCATCAGGTCGCTGTGGAAGGCCCCGGCCACCTGCAGCGGCACGGCCTTGCCGCCGAACTGCTCGGCCAGCTTTGCGGCGGCCTCGCAGGCCGCCTTGTCGCCCGAGATGACGATCTGGCCGGGGCAGTTGAAGTTGGCGGGCCGTACGCGGCCGGCGTCGGCCACGCGCTCGCACAGGTCGAGGGCCTGCTGTTCGTCGAGGCCCATCAGCGAGACCATGCCGCCGGGGTAGCGCTCGCAGGCCTGCTGCATGAGCTGGCCGCGGCGTTGCACCACGCGCAGGGCGCCCTCGAAGTCCACCGCGTCGGCCAGATGCAGGGCGGTGTATTCGCCCAGGCTCAGACCGCCCATGGCCCTGAACATCCCGGCCCGCAGGACGCCGGCGTCGACCGCCGCCCGGAACAGCGCCACGCTGGTGACGAAGATGGCCGGCTGCTGGATGTCGGTGGCGTTGAGCTTCTCGGCCGGGCCTTCGAAACACAGCGTCGAGATCTTCTCGCCCAGCACCTCGTCGGCCTGGGCGAAGGTCTCGGCCGCGACCGAGTACTGCTCGGCCACGTCGCGCCCCATGCCGACCAGTTGGGCACCCTGTCCCGGAAAGATCGCCGCATTGGTAGCCACTTGCTGATCCTCTCCGCTAGATGACTGTCGTATTCGGTCCAGCGCCGGCGGCGCTGCGGCTCAGAGCCGGATGAGGGCCGAGGCCCAGGTCAGCCCCGCCCCGAAGGCCACCAGCATCACCAGGTCGCCACGGCCCACGCGCCCGCTGCGCAGCGCCTCGTCGAGCACTATGCCGATCGAAGCCGCCGAAGTATTGCCGTAGCGGTCGATGTTGACGGCCACGCGCTCCATGGGCAGGCCGATGCGCTCGGCGGCGGATTCGATGATGCGCAAATTGGACTGGTGCGGCACGACCAGGGCCAGGTCGGCCAGGGGCACGCCGGCCTCTTCGGCGGTTTCGGCCACCAGCGAGGACATCATGTTGACGGCGAACTTGTAAATGGCCCGGCCGTTCATCTTCATGTAGTGCAGCCGCTCGTTGACGGTGCGGACCGAAGCCGGCTCGGCCGAGCCGCCGGCCGGCACGTAGATGGCCCTGGCCCGCGAGCCGTCGGCTCCGAGGCGGGCGGCGACAATGCCCTGCTCGGGGTCACTGCTGGGACGCAGGATGGCCGCGCCGGCCCCGTCGCCGAAGAGGATGGCCGTGGCGCGGTCCTCCATGTCGGTGATGCGCGTGAGCGTTTCCGAACCGACCAGCAGCACGTTGCGGGCCATGCCGGCCTGGATGAAGTTGGCGGCGTTGACCAGGGCGTAGACGTAGCCCGAGCAGGCGGCGGCGATGTCGAAGGCCGGTATCCAGCCGCAGCCCAGCGTGCTTTGCAGCTCGCAGGCGGTCGAGGGCAGAGGGTGCTCGGGCGTGGCGGTGGCGTGCACGATCAGGTCGATGTCGGCCGGCTGCATCCCGGCCTGCTCGAGGGCCGCCCGACTGGCGGCGGCCGAGAGATCGAGCGTCGATTCGTCCTCGGCGGCGATGCGGCGCTGGCGGATGCCGGTGCGCTGCGTGATCCATTCGTCGGACGTATCGAGGTACTTGGCGAAATCGTCGTTGGTGACGATTTTTTCAGGGGTGTACGACCCGGTCCCGGCTATCTCGACCGGCCAGCGTGCCTTCATGCAATAACCCCGTCGGACGGACTGAGCCGCGCGGCAATGGTCTCGTTGAGTTTGAGCCTGATCGCCTCGGTCGCCACGCGGATGGCGTTGCTGATGGCCCGATGATCGCTGCGGCCGTGGCAGATGATGGCGATGCTGTTGATGCCCAGCAGCGGCGCGCCGCCGTATTCGGCGAAATCGTGCTTCTTCCAGATGCGGTCGACGATCGGCTCGAAGTTGCGGGCCAGGTTCTCGTCTTCCTCGCGCAGTTCCTTGACGATGGTCTTGAACAGGCCCTCGGCCAGTCCTTCGGTGAGCTTGAGGATGACGTTGCCCACGAAGCCGTCGCAGATGAAGACCTCGCCGCTGCCGGCGAAGACGTCGCGGCCCTCGACGTTGCCCATGAAGTGCAGCGTGGGGTCTTCCTTGATCAGCCGGCCGGCCTCCTTGACCAGCGTGTTGCCCTTGCCCTCCTCCTCGCCGATCGAAACCAGGCCGATCTTGGGATCGTCGATGCCCAGAATAGTCTCGGCGTAGACCGAGCAGATGCGCGCGTATTCGTAGAGGTGGTGCGGCTTGGGCGCCACGTTGGCCCCCACATCGCAGATCACCGCCGGACCGTGAAAGGTCGGCATGACCACCGCGATGCCCGGCCGCGAAACGCCCTTGATCGGCCGGATACGCAACTGGCAGGCCGCCGCGAAGGCCCCGGTGTTGCCGGCCGAGATGATGGCGTCGAGCTTGCCCTTGCCGGCCGCCACCGCCAGGCGCATGATCGACGAGTCGCGCTTGGCCCGCAGGGCTTCGACCGGCGGCTCCTGCATGCCGATGATGGTGGGACAATGGTGGACACGCACGCGCGGGTCGTCGAGGCCGACCTCGGCGCAGCAGGCCTCGACCGGCTCCTGCTGTCCGTAGAGGAACACCACGTCGTCATCGCTGAGGTACTTCAGGCCGGCGGCCACGCCTCGGACGATTTCCCGCGGCGCGTGATCCCCGCCCATGGCGTCCACGGCGATCCGCATCGCGCTTACGACTCCTCGCCGCGAAGCTCAACCGTCAGGTGGGCGTTGACGTACCCGCAGTTCCTGCAGGCCGCGTGCGGCAGGCGGGCATGACCACAATTGCGGCAGGCGACCAGGTGCACCGGCGACAGGGCGTGGTGCGACCGCCGCGTGCGCTTACGCATTTTGCTTTTCTTTTGTACGGGAACCATTACACACCAACTCCGCTCGGCCGGCCCGCGGCCGACCCGATCTCACGCGCGCGATTCGCGGCAGACACCCCCCGCCCATGCGTACCGCGACCCAGTTACGAACAAGTAAAGCTACGCCTGCCGGGCGATTATGTCAAGACAGACGCCCGCCGATAACAACCGCGCCGCCGTGGCGTCAGGCCGGCTCGGCGCGCCAGCAGGACCTGCCCTGACGACGAACCGGCAGACTCTCGGCCGGCAACGGCAGTCGGGTGTCGTCATCGCGCACAACCGGCCGTCAGACGATCAGATTCACGAGCCGGCCGGGCACCACAATGACGCGTTTGATGGCCTTCTGGCCGAGTGCCGCGGCGACGCGCTGGTCGGCCCTGGCCGCCTGGACAATCTCTTCTTCGCCGGCCTGGGCACCGATGGTGATGCGCCCGCGGACCTTGCCGTTGACCTGCACGGCGATCTCGACCGTCTCGTCGACGGTGAGCTGCTCGTCGTAGGCCGGCCAGGGCTGGTCCATGATCGAGTCGTCGTGTCCCAGCCGCTGCCACAGTTCTTCGCAGATGTGCGGCGCGAACGGACTGAGCACCTTGAGGAAGCGCTCGAGCTGATCGCGGCCGACGCGCTGCGCCTTCTGGGCCGCGTTGGACCAGACGATCATCTGGGCGATGGCGGTGTTCATGGCGAAGCGCTCGATATCGCCCTGCACCTTCTTGATGGTCTTATGCAGCAGGCGTTCGAGGGCGTCGTCGCCATGATCAGCGATGGCCGGGTTGAGCCGCCAGCTGTCGGGCTGCCCGGGATCGGGCGCCACTACCAGCCGCCAGACGCGCTGCAGGAAGCGGTGTACGCCGATGATGTCGCGCGTGTTCCAGGGCTTGGAGGCCTCGAGCGGGCCCATGTACATCTCGTAGAGCCGCAGCGTGTCGGCGCCGTACTCCTCGATGATGCGGTCGGGGTTGACCACGTTCTTGAGCGTCTTGGACATCTTCTCGACGCTCTCGGTGAGCTTTTCGCCGGTCTGCTTGTGATAGGCGCCGTCCTCGCGGAAGTCGATATCGTCGTAATGCACGCACACGCCGCGGCTGTCGCGGTAGGCATACGCCGTGATCATGCCCTGGTTGAAGAGCTTGTGGAACGGCTCGGGCGTGTGCACATACCCGCGATCGTAGAGCACCTTGTGCCAGAAGCGGGCATAGAGCAGGTGCAGCACGGCGTGCTCGGCCCC
>CAZRSM010000043.1:0-5583 GCA_964602755.1 uncultured Planctomycetales bacterium | reverse complement strand
GAGTGGAGAACCAATGAGAAACCTGAAAGCTTTGGTGTTCGGCGTGGGGGCCATGGCGTGTATCGCCGCGCTGGCCTGGGTGGGCACGTCGGCCGTTCCGGCTGACCAGCCCACATCGCAACTTTACGGGGCGCTGCCGGCCGACGCGATCGCCGTAGTCGAAGTGCCGCCGATCGATCTGGACGAGGTCCGCTTCGAGGACCAGTTGCGCGAGGCCGACGGCCTGGCGCCGCGCTACGCTATTCCCTGGAAGACCAACATTACTCCGCAGGCCGACGGCACCTGGGAGCAGCTCGACAGCAAGACGATGCTCTGGCGGCTGCGTATCGTTTCGCCCGGGGCCTACTCGCTGAACCTGGGCTTTACGCGCTACTACCTGCCGCACAACGCCAAGCTGTTCGTCTATGCCACCGACGGCAGCTACTACCTGCGGCCGTTCACCGAGCAGGACAACGCCGAGCACGGCCAGCTCTGGACGCCGGTGGTACTGGCCGACGACATCATGGTCGAGCTGAGCGTGCCCGTGTGGGCGGTCGATGAGGTCGAGCTGGAGCTGACCAGCATCAACCACGGCTATCGCGGCTTCGGCAAGAGCGACGGCGCAGACAAGGCCGGTTCGTGCAACGTCGACGTGATCTGCCCCGAGGGCGACGACTGGCGCGACGAGATCCCCTCGGTGGGCGTGATCAGCACCGGCGGTTATCTGTTCTGCACCGGCTTCATGGTCAACAACACCGCCCAGGACGAGACGCCCTATTTCATGACCGCCGACCACTGCGGCGTCGATTCGAGCAACGCCGCCTCGCTGGTGGTCTACTGGAACTTCGAAAGCCCCACCTGCGGCCAGCAGGGCGGCGGTTCGCTGAGCCAGTACCAGACCGGCTCGTTCTTCCGGGCGGCCTACAGCACCTCCGACTTCACGCTGGTCGAGCTCGACTCGCCCCCCGATCCGGCCTGGGGCATCACCTTCGCCGGCTGGGACCGCTCGGGCAACGACGCCAGCATGGCCGTCGCCATTCACCATCCCAGCACCGATGAGAAGAGCATCAGCTTCGAGTACCAGTCGACGCAGGTCACCAGCTACCTGGGTTACTCCAGCCCCGGCGACGGCACGCACGTGCGCGTGGTCGACTGGGACGTCGGCACCACCGAGCCGGGTTCTTCGGGGTCGCCGCTGTTCAACCAGAACCACCACGTCATCGGCCAGTTGCACGGCGGCTACGCCGCGTGCGGCAACGACGAGTCCGACTGGTACGGGGCTTTCGCCCGATCGTGGACCGGTGGCGGCAGCAACTCGACCCGCCTGAGCAACTGGCTCGACCCGCTCGGGACCGGCGCCGTCACGCTCGACACCCTCAACCCCAACGCGGCCGGCATGCGCGTCTCGCCCAGCACGGCCTTCAATTCGCAGGGTGATCCCGGCGGTCCGTTCACGCCGGCCAGCCAGGTCTACACCATCGAGAACGTCGGCAGCACCGGCATCAACTACAGCGTCACCAAGACGGCCAACTGGCTGAGCATCAGCAATGCCTCGGGCTACCTCGCGCCCGGTGCCACCGTCGACGTGACCGTCTCGATCAACTCCAACGCCAACTCGCTGGGCGTCGGTGTCTATACCGACCAGGTCAACTTCATCAACACCACCGACCACCTGGGCGACACCGTTCGCCCGGTCGAGCTGCAGGTCGGCGGACCGGCCCTGATCTACTCCTGGAACATGGACACCAACCCCGGCTGGACCACCCAGGGCGACTGGGCCTTCGGTCAGCCCACCGGTGGCGGCGGCCAGTACGGCTACCGCGATCCCACCAGCGGACATACCGGCAGCAACGTCTACGGCTACAACCTCAACGGTGACTATCCCAACAACCTGCCCGAGCGGCACCTGACCACCACCGCCATCGATTGCAGCAACCTGGCGCAGGTGACGCTCAAGTTCTGGCGCTATCTCAACGTCGAACAGCCCGCCTACGACCACGCCTACGTGCGCGTCAGCACCGACGGCTCGAGCTGGAAGACGATCTGGGAAAACACCGCCGAAGTCACCGACAACTCGTGGCGGCAGGTCGAGTTCGACATCTCCGCCATCGCCGACGGCCAGCCGACCGTCTACATCCGCTGGACCATGGGTACCACCGACAGCTCGTGGCAGTACTCGGGCTGGAACATCGACGACGTCGAGATCTGGGCCATCGACCAGTCCGGCGGCGTCGAGGGTGACGTGGACGGCGACGGGGACGTCGACCTGACCGACCTGGCGCTGCTGCTGGCGGCCTACAACACCTGCGCCGGCGACGCCAACTTCAACCCCAACGCCGACTTCAACGGCGACGGGTGCGTCGATCTGGCCGACCTGAGCGTTCTGCTGGCGGCCTACGGTAGCTGATGGCAGCGGGCCGTCGGAGCCAGTCGAGTGCAACCGGCAAGGGCCAGCCATCTGCGGCTGGCCCTCTGCTTTGCGCGGGCCGGGTTTCGGAAGGCACACGTTCCCGGCCATCTGCGCTGCCGGCCGCCAGTGACGGACGTGACCCGCCCGTGCGGACACGCCGGGGACGTCGGGCCGCAGGGTGGGCACCGCCCACGCAGAAGGTCTCCTGGCAGGGGGACCGTCGACGCCGGCGTGTGCGGCGGGCTGCTCGCAGATCACGCGACCGGCGGACCCAGCAACGCGGCCAGCTCGCCGGTGCGGCCGGTCGCCGCGGCCCGCTCGAAGCACCCGGCCAGTTCGTCGCAGAAGGCCGCCGGCTCATCCAGCTCCTCGCGCCGCCGACCGGCCAGACGCAAAGCCGCCTCGGCCAGCCGCTCCAGCCCCGCGCCCTGCCGGGCCGAGACGCACAGGGTCTCGACTTCCAGCCGTGGCGGACGGGCGCCCGGCGGCAACAGATCAACCTTGTTCCATACCACGAGCACGGGCCGGGCGGCCAGTTCGGCGTCCGCCAGGCAATCCCGCACCACAGCCAGCATGCGCTGCGCCAGCGTCGGCTCGGCATCGAGCACCAGCAGCACCGCGTCGGCTTGGGCCGCCAGACGCCGCGCGCGCCGCATGGCCTGCTGTTCGATCGGATCGGCGCTGCGGCGCAGCCCCGCCGTGTCGAGCCACGTTACGGGGAGCCCGCCGACCTGCGCGGGCGTTTCAACCCAGTCGCGCGTCGTGCCGGGCACCGGCGAGACGATGCTGGCCTGGCGGCCCGCCAGAGCATTGACCAGCGTGCTCTTGCCGGCGTTCGGCGGGCCGAGCACGGCCAGCCGCGCGGCGTGCGTCAGCCAGCTGGCCACCGCGCGTCTGGCCGCGATCTGCTCACACAGCCGTCGCTGCCCGGGCGCCAGCGCACCGGACCGGGGCAACCGGCCGATCTCCGTCCGCAGCCGGACGACTTGCCCCAGCAGCCACTGCACGCCCAGTTGCGTGCTCATCTCGGGAAGCAGTGACAGGGCCAGGGCTTCGAGCCGGTCGCGCGCGGCCCAGAACTCGCCGCGCGGCGTGCGCTGCCGCAGGCCGGCCGCCGACGCCAGCTCGCAGCAGCGGCGCACCAGGTACGGGCTGCCGTGCAGATTGAGCCAGAGGTCCCACTGCGGCTGCTGGGAGTGGACGGTCACCAGCATGTCGTCGATGGGCTGGCCCTCGTCGTCGAGCAGCGCCGCCCGAACCACGCAGCCGGCGCGCAGCGTGCCGCCGCGGGGCCGCACGTGCCGGTTCAGGAAGCGGTCCGCGGCCGGGCCGACCAGGCGCACCAGCGCGATCGCCCCGGGGCCGGCGGCACTGAGCACTTCGAAGAAGCTCGCCTCATCGTTCACGGTTGACCAGCGGCCTTGCGGTAGGCCAGCGCCACGCCCATCAGGCACAGGTTCGGCACGTGGGCGTCGGCGAAATCGATCACCTCGGCCACCAGCGGGGCGCCGCCGCCGGTGATTACCAGCTTGGGCCAGCGGCCCAGTTCGGTAGCGAAACGCTCGACGATCTCGCGCAGTGCTCCCGCGGCGGCGTAGACCACGCCGTTGACGATGGCATCGTGGGTATTGGTGGCGAAGATCGGCCCCGGCTTGGCGGGCCGGATGCGCGGCAGCCTGGCGGTGTGTTCGTGCAGGGCCCGACACGACACTTCCAGCCCCGGCATGATGGCCCCGCCCAGGAAGCGCCCCTCGGCCGAGACGCAGTCGATCGTCGTGGCCGTGCCGAACGAGGCCACCGCGCACGGCTCCTTGATCCGCTCGAAAGCCGCCGCCGCACAGCACACGCGGTCAACGCCGAGTTGCCGCGGGTTGTCGACCTGCACCTCCATCGGCAGCGGGATATCGCGGCGGATGAACAACGGCTCGACGTCGCAGACCTCCAGCGCCAGGTCGGCGAACTTGCGGGCCGTCGCGGGGGCGACGCTGCCGATGACCACCGTGCGGCGCCGGGCGTCCGCGCAGCGTTGCCACAAGTCGGCCAGCGGCCGGCGCCAGCCTTCCGGACGATCGGCCGGCAGATTGACCACGTCGTGCAGCCCGTCGTCATCCCACAACGCCAGCCCCACTCGCGTGTTGCCCACGTCGACTGCCAGCAGTGCATCGACCGGTTCGTGTCTGGTCGCCATCCGGCTGTTCTCCGATCGGCCTGTTCGCCGGGCAAAGCCCGGCCTGCAATCCCATGTTGTCGGGCAGTCGCCCGCGACTGCTCCGGCCCGCCGCCAGCGGCCCGCTCAATCGCCCCAGGCGTCTTCATCTTCCGGGCCGAAGTCGATGCGCTCGACCGGCTGGCTGGCCTGCTCCTGGCGCGCGGTCTGCACCTCCGACCAGATCGCCTCCAGCAGCCCGGGCAGCCCCCGCCCGGTGACCGCCGATATGCCCCACACGCGCTGGCCGCAGTCGCGCTCGAGCTGCGCCAGGGCCTGCTCGGCGCCGGTGAGATCCATCTTGGTTCCTACGATCAGCTCGCGGCGCCGGGCCAGTTGCGGGCTGTACTTCTCCAGCTCGCCCCGGATGGTGCGATAGGCTTCGATCGGCGACGGGCTGCCGTCCGGCGGGCACAAGTCCACCAGATGCAGGATCACGCGCGTGCGCTCGATGTGCCGCAGGAACTCGTCGCCCAGTCCGACTCCCTCGTGCGCCCCTTCGATCAGGCCCGGAATGTCCGCCAGCACCAGCCGCCTGAAGCCCGACAGCTCGGCGATGCCCAGTTGCGGCGCCCGCGTGGTGAACGGATAGTCGGCGATCTTGGGCCGCGCGTTGGTCAGACGCGACAGCAGCGTGCTCTTGCCGGCATTGGGCAACCCGACGAAGCCCACGTCGGCGATCAGCTTGAGCTCGAGCCGCAAAATGCGCTCCTGGCCCGGCCGGCCCGGCTGGAACTCGCGCGGCACCTGGTTGGTCGAGCTGACGAAATAGGCGTTGCCGCGCCCGCCGCGCCCGCCGCGGGCCACGACGACCTCCACGCCGTCCGCACGGAGGTCGGCAATGATTTCCCCGGTAGCGGCGTCCCGCACGATTGTCCCGATGGGAACGGTGACGATGCGGGACTCGCCGCGGGCGCCGTGGCGTTTCTTGCCCTTGCCGCTCTCCCCGTGTTTGGCTTCGTAGTGCGGTAGGTAATAGAGCGCTATG
>CAZRSM010000042.1:0-1968 GCA_964602755.1 uncultured Planctomycetales bacterium | reverse complement strand
CACGCCCGACCACAAGGACTATGCCGCGCTCATGGGGCAGCCCTCGGCGGCGCCAATCGCGCCGCAGCAGACGCAGGCCGCGCCGGGAACGAAGCCCAACCGCCCCAGCTGGGCGCAGTGAGGAGGACCGGCGATGATCCTGAGACCCCGACAGAAGGTGTTTGTCGAGCGCGTACTCTACGCGCTCGACGAGCACGGCGACACGCTCGGCGTGGCCCCGACCGGTGCGGGCAAGACCGTCATGCTCTCGGCGGCGGCCGGCAGCATCATGCGCGACACCGACGCCAAGGGCTGCATTCTCGCCCACCGCGACGAGCTGACCAGCCAGAACGCGGCCAAGTTCTCCCGCGTCAATCCGAAGATCACCACTTCGATCTTCGACGCCCGGCAGAAATCCTGGGCCGGCCAGGCCACCTTCGCCATGGTCCAGACGCTGTCCCGCGAGAACAACCTCAAGCGGATGCCGACGCTGGACCTGCTGGTGGTGGACGAGGCCCATCACGCGGCCGCACCCAGCTATCGGCGCATCATCGACTACATCCGCGATCGCAATCCCGACGCCCGCGTGTTCGGCGTCACCGCCACGCCGGGCCGCGGCGACGGTAAGGGGCTGCGGCCGGTGTTCAGCAACGTGGCCGACCAGATCACCTTGGGCGAACTGATCCGCTCCGGGCATCTGGTGCCGCCGCGCACCTTCGTCGTCGACGTGGGGACCCGGGACGCGCTGTCCCGCGTGAAGCGCACCGCCGACGACTTCGACATGGCCGAGGTGGACGCCATCATGAACCGCTCGCCGGTCACCGAGGCCGTGATTCGTCACTGGAAGGAGAAGGCCGGCGACCGCCAGACGGTGGTGTTCTGCTCCACGGTGCGTCATGCCCGGAACGTGGCCGAAGCCTACGAGGCCGCAGGCGTCCCGACCGTCGTGGTGCATGGCGACCAGCCTGCCGCCGAGCGCAAAGCACAACTTGACCGTTTCGCCCGGGGCGAGGCCCAGGTGGTGGTCAATGTCGCGGTGCTCACCGAGGGCTGGGATCACCCGCCGACCTCCTGCGTCGTGTTGCTGCGGCCCAGCTCCTTCAAGTCCACCCTGATCCAGATGGTGGGACGGGGCCTGCGCACCGTGGATCCCGGCGAGCACCCCGGCGTCACCAAAACCGACTGCACCGTGCTCGATTTCGGCACCAGCACGCTGCTGCACGGTTCCCTGGAGCAGGACGTCGACCTGGATGGCCGGACGTTCAAGGGCGAGGCGCCGAAAAAGGACTGCCCCGAGTGCGGGGCGCAGGTGCCGGCGGCCTCAATGGAATGCCCCCTGTGTGGTCACGTCTGGGAACGACCGGAGCCGGACTCCAAGACGGATCTGACCGACTTCGTGATGTCCGAGGTGGATCTGCTCAAGCGTTCCTCCTTCCGCTGGTGCGATCTGTTCGGGGACGACGCGGCACTGATGGCCACCGGCTTCAGCGCCTGGGCCGGTGTGTTTTTCCTGACCGGCCGCTGGCACGCCGTGGGCGGCGGCAAGCGTCTCGCCACCCGGCTGCTCGCCATCGGCGAGCGCACCGTCTGCCTGGCACAGGCCGACGACTGGCTCAACACGCACGAGAGTGACGACACGGCCCGCAAGTCCCGCCGCTGGCTCAACCAGCCGCCCACCGAGCAGCAGCTGCGCTACCTGCCTCCCGAGTACCGCCAGGACTTCGGCCTGACCCGCTATCAGGCCTCCTGCCTGCTGGCGTTCCGGTTCAACAAGCGCGACATCCAGGCCCGGGTGTTCGGTGCAGCAGATGAGAAGGAGGCGGCATGACAAACGATCAGGAAAGAGCGTTTGCACAGCCGCGCAGCGGCTGCCCGAAGGGCGGCGTACAGGGAGGTACGCCGTGAATGCTCTGTGCGATCTGTGGCCGCGAAGGCCGGGGCTTTTGCTGGGTGTCGCCCAAGGACGGGCCGCGCGGGCTCGACGGCAAG
>CAZRSM010000041.1:0-1727 GCA_964602755.1 uncultured Planctomycetales bacterium | reverse complement strand
CGCTACTGGCAGCCGTTGCTGGCGGCGGCAGCCTGCGTGCTGGCGGTGCTGACGCTGCGTACCAACGGCAACGTCGACTGGTCGTGGCCGGCGCGGCTTTCCGACCAGGTGGTGGTCAGCGAGCTGGAAGTCGAAGAGGATGCCGACGTCTTCGTGGCCTACAGCCAGGAGGGCGGGTCGGCGATCATCTGGGTGTTCGAAGAGAACCACCAAGGAGCCTGAAGATGACGAGCCACCACGCGCTGCCCGAAGCGTTTGGCGCCGGGCGCCCGCGGCGTGTCGCTCTGGTGCTGCTGGCGGCGTACCTGGCCGCCGGAGCGGGAGCCCAGGAGCGTCCGCCGACGCAGACCTTCGAGATCAGGGTCTGGGCCATCCGGGCCAGCAAGACCGAGACCAGGGTTTCGCGCGAGCTGCGCGCCATGGCCCGCGAGCTGCGCCGGCGTTTCAACTACAAAGGCTTCGTGCTGGAACGCAAGAGCACGGGCAAGGCCGCGGCGGGCAAGGCCTACGCGGCCGGCCTGGTCGGCAACTACAAGGCCCGCGTTACGCCGGTGGCCCGCAAAGGCGACCGCGTCACGCTGCGCATCGAAGTCCTGCGCCGCGAGGGCAAGCAGGACAAGAGCCTGCTCAAGACCACCGCCACCATCCGCCGGGCGCGTTTCCAGTTGCTCGGCGGCTGGCGCATCGACAGCAAGAGCGACGACGTGCTGATCGTCGGCATCTCGGCCAGATGAGCGGGCGGTCCAAGCCCCTCCACGGTGGAGCGGACAGCAGCGGACCAAGCACAAGCCGACTCTCGGCCGGCCGACGGCGAAAGCCGGCGGTCGGCCTGCGGTACGACTCACGGGGCGAATGGTCCGGGCCTGGGGGCGGGCGGGGTTCAAACCGGCGCTGCCGAGTCGCACGTCGCGGCGGCTGGTAGCGGCGTCGCGGCGCCGGTGCGGGCGGGTGACGGTTCGACCTCGATCGCCAGAGCGGACACGTCGTCGTCCAGCGTGGCGCCGGCGAACTCCTCGGTCTGGCGCAACAACTGCGCGAGCGTGGTCTCGATGTCCGCGTTGCGGCACGCGGCCAGGCAGTCAAGCACGCGCTGCGGGCCGAACTGCTGCTTGTCGCGGTTGCGGGCCTCCTGGATACCGTCGGAGCAGAGCACCAGCCGGTCGCCGGGGCGCAGCAGCAGCTCGCTGGTGGTATAGCCCGGGTCGGGCACCCAGCCGATGGCGTAGACCGGGCGACGCAGGTTGACCGGCGGGCCGTCGTGCGGCACGTAGAACGGGCCCGGGTGACCGGCCGAAACGTAGCGCAGCCGCAGGTCGCGCGTGTCCAATACACCGTAGAGAAGCGTGAAATACTGCCAGGTTTCCAGGTCGAGCTGGAAACGGCGGTTGAGTTCTTCGGCCACCACGTGCGGCGGGGTGGGTTCCAGCCCGCGGCCGTCGGCGCGCAGCCGGCGCACCAGCGAGGGACGCTCCGGCTGCGGCGCCAGCAGCCGACTCAAGGTGACCGCCAGCAGGGCCGCCCGCACGCCATGACCGCTGACGTCGAGCAGGTAGAAGGCCACGTGGTGCTCGTCGAGCCGGCAGGCGTCGAGCGTGTCGCCGGCCAGCTCGGCGCAGGGGCGGAACGTCCAGGCAAAACGCAGTCCCGGGGCGCGCGGCGGCTCGTGGGGCAGCAGAGCCTGCTGGACGGCGGCGGCCGAGCGCAGGTCGGCCTTCATGTCGGCATAG
>CAZRSM010000040.1:0-4175 GCA_964602755.1 uncultured Planctomycetales bacterium | reverse complement strand
GCAGGGCACGTCGCCGAACCCGCGCCACTCCATGCGGATGAAGCAGACCTTGTTGTCCTTCTGCCAGGCGACGTAGTCGGACGGACCGATGTGGATGTTCTCCGGATCGAGCGGGTGGTCGAGCTGCGACTGCACCGACTGGGTCTTGCTGATGCGCTTGGTGCGCAGGCGCTCCTGTTCGAGCATGTTGAGGAAGTCGGTGTTGCCGCCGGTGTTGAGCTGGTAGGTGCGGTCGAGCCGCACGCCGCGGTCGCCCATCAGGCGGGCCAGCACGCGGTGGGTGATGGTGGCGCCGAACTGGCTCTTGATGTCGTCGCCGACGACGGGCACGTTCTTCTTGCGGAAGCGCTGAGCCCATTCGGGGTCGGACGCGATGAACACGGGCATGCAGTTGACGAAGGCCACGCCGGTGTCGAGGGCCGCCTGGGCGTAGAACTGGGTGGCCTCTTCCGAGCCGACGGGCATGTAGCAGACCAGCACGTCGGCCTTGCTGTCGTGCAGCACCTGGGCCACGTCGCAGGGTTTCTCGTCGGCGACGCGGAAGGCATGTTCCTCAGGATAGCGGGCCATGTGATCGGCCACGCCGTCGAGCACCGGCCCCATCTGCACCGTCACGCCGGTGGCGGGCAGCTCGCGCTGGAAGACGGCGGTGCAGTTGGGCGGCGCGAAGATGGCCTCTTCGACCGGCCTGCCGACCTTGCGGCGGTCGACGTCGAAGGCCGCCACGATCTTGATATCGCTGAGCCGGTAGCCGCCGAGGTTCTCGTGCAGCAGGCCGGCGGTGTCGAGGTCACCCTTGCGGGAATAGTACGCGAGGCCCTGAATCAGCGCGCTGGCGCAATTTCCCACGCCAGCGATCGCCAACCGGATTTTGCTCATCTCAGCACCCTCTCGCATACACGAGTGTATCCGTGACTATCTTCTCGGATTTGCGAGGAAATACAAGCAGCCGGGGGCCGACTCCTGGTCCGGGCCGCCGAGATCGGCCCGGGCGTCACGGTCGCGACACGGCCCGGCAGCCGCCCGCTCACGACGGTCCTTCGGGGCATTCTTCGCGTTGCCCGCGGTATTCGCAGCGGCTGGTGCAGGTTTCGAAAACGGTAACCCTGGACAACAAGGGCAAGCGCGGCGCGAGCCGTTGCCAGATCCAGCGGGCGAGGTTTTCGGCGGTGGGGTTCTCCAACCCCTCGATCTCGTTGAGGTAGCGATGGTCGAGCTGCTCGACGATCGGCTGGCAGGCGCTTTTGATCTCGCCGAAATCCATCAGGATGCCGGTTTCCGGGTCGACCTCGCCGCTTACCTCGACTACCACGCGGAAGCTGTGGCCGTGGAGTCGGCGGCACTTGTGGCCTTCGGGGAAATGCGGCAACAGGTGGGCGGCTTCGAACGTAATTGTTTTGCTCAGCGTTACTTGCATTCTTGTCGCGCGTTTGTCTGGCGGCTGGATTCTCTCACCCGTGCACCAACGGGGCCTCTTCCGGTGCTCCGGCCGCTGCCATATTGACACGTCGCGCGTCGCCGGCGACGTCACCCAATGGGCAAAAAACCGCACAAATGCCGCTATACGCCACGTTTTTCAGGCGGCCAGACGAGTTTATGCAATTGCGGTACCAGACGCACGTCGAGCCGGTCGGCGAGAATCCATTCGGCCAGCTCGGCCAGCAGGCCGGCGGGCGGCTCGTGGCGCCGGCCGCGCTCGTCGACCCAGGCGCGGACCGGGCTGAGCACCACTTCGCAGCGGCTGGTCAGGTCGTGCTCAGCGATGCGCTCGGCGGCCCACTGGTAGTCGTCGCGGTTGGCGATGACGAACTTGACCTCGTCACGCCCGGTGAACTGCTGCACGTTTGACCAGTCGTTGCGGTGGCTCTCGCCGCTGGAAGGGCACTTGAAATCGACGATGCGCACCACGCGCGGATCGACGCCGGCGATGCTCAGCGAGCCGGAGGTCTCGAGCAGCACGGTCTCGTAGCGGCCCAGCAGCTCGTCCAGCAGCGGGTGGACGCCGGGCTGGAGCAGCGGCTCGCCGCCGGTGACCTCGACCAGCCGGCAGTCGAAGGCCGCCAGGGCGTCGAGTATCTCGGGGATGCTCATCCAGCGGCCGGCGTAAAAGGCATAGGCCGTGTCGCAGTATGAGCAGCGCAGATTACAACCCGTCAGACGCACGAACGCGCAACGCCGCCCCACGCGGGTACCCTCGCCCTGGAGCGAGCAGAACAGCTCGTTGACCTTGAGACGTCTGACAGCGGCCATGGAAGCGGATTATAGTACCGGCGGCGGGCATGTCCCCGCACCGAGGGCAGGAGAAACGCGATGCGCGCCTACGTGCTCGAGCGGTTCGGTCTGGAGAACCTGGTGTTGCGGCAGCTCGACGACCCGCGGCCCGGGCCGGGCGAGGTGCTGGTCGAGGTCAAGGCCCTGAGCCTCAACTACCGCGATCTGCTGGTGATTGGCGGACAGTACAACCCGCGGCTCAAGCTGCCGGCGGTGCCGATCAGCGACGGCGCCGGCGTGGTCCGGGCGGTCGGCGCGGGAGTCGAGACGCCGCGCCCAGGTGACGAGGTGGTCTCGCATTTCGTGTCGGGCTGGCAGGACGGGCCGTTCGAGGCGCGCTATGCCGCGACCACGCTGGGGCTGCCCAGGGCCGGGCTGGCCGCCGAGCGCGTGGTGCTGCCGGCCGAGGCGGTGGTACCGTTGCCGCGCGGATATGACTTTGCGCAGGCGGCCACGCTGCCGATCGCGGCGCTGACCGCCTGGAGCGCGCTGGTCACCGAGGGCCAGCTCGGCGCCGGCCAGACGGTGCTGACGCTCGGCACGGGCGGCGTCTCGATCTTCGCACTGCAGCTTGCCAAGGCGCTGCAGGCGCGCGTCATCATCACCAGCAGCGGCGACGACAAGCTGGCCCGCGCCGCCGAGCTGGGCGCCGACGCCGGCATCAACTACCGCCGGCAGCCCGACTGGCACAAGCGCGTCGTCGAGCTGACCGAGGGCCGCGGCGTGGACCTGACGGTCGAGACCGGCGGAGCCGGCACGCTGAACAAGTCGTTGCGGGCCACGCGCGGCGGGGGACTGGTGGCCATGCTGGGGGCGCTCACCGGACTGCGGCACGAGATCGACCTGGCGCAGGTACTGATGAAACGCCTGCGCATCCACGGCATCCTGGTCGACAGTCGGGCGGCCTTCGAGCGCATGAACCGCTTCATCGTCGAGTGCGGCATCGAGCCGGTGATCGACCGGGTCTTCGGCTTCGAGGAGCTGCCGGCGGCGCTGCGCTTCATGCAGAGCGGCGGCCACTTCGGCAAGATCGTGATCGAGGTCGGCTGACGCAGCCCGAACCTCACGAAGCCACTTCTCAGGCGCTGTGAACGGGATACCTGGGGGCGTGACGGCCACGCGGTTCAGTCAAGAGGCTGGTTGTGCCACGCTGCTGCCGCACTGCGCCCGGGGGAGCTGCCAGGAAACCTCTCAAGAGCGATACCGCCCGGCAGCGTCGGGCACGGCGCCGCCGTCTCGTTCGTGCCGCGGCCGCGCGGCGGGTTGACGGCTTGCACGATGCGCGGGTTTGTGCGACGCTGCGCTCCACATCCGTGCGCCGCACTGCTTGCCAGCGGCCGACAAGCAGACGATCGCGCGCAGGGTCACGAGGGCCGCAGCGGAGTAGAGCCGCCGTGATTCCAACATCTGGGCCGGGTGGGCGGTTTGTTTTTCTGGGGGTAGTTCTGCTGGCGGTCGGCTCGGCGGCGGGGCAACGGCCCGCGTATCCGCCGACGCGGATCGAGCCGCGCAGCGAAGTGCTCCACGGCGTGCGGGTCGACGACCCGTACCGCTGGCTGGAAAACACGCGCTCGCCGGAAGTTCAGGCCTGGATCGAGCGGCAGAACCAGCTCACGCGCGCGCTGCTCGATCAGTTCCCGCAGATGCGGGCGGCTTTGCGCCAGCGGCTCACCGAGCTTTACGCCGCCGGCTCTGTCTCGGCTCCGCGGATCTTCGGCGAGTGTTACTTCACTGCGCGGCGCAGCGGCACGCAGAATCACCCGGTTATCTACATGCGGCGTGGTTCGCTGGAGGCCGAGTCGCGCATCGTGCTCAATCCCAACGAGTTCAGCGCCGACGGCACCGTGGCGCTCGACTGGTGGTTCCCGTCCCCCGACGGCCGGCTGGTCGCCTACGGCAAGTCG
>CAZRSM010000039.1:0-7700 GCA_964602755.1 uncultured Planctomycetales bacterium | reverse complement strand
CAGGGCCCCGTCGCAGGCCGCCAGGGCCCGGTCGACCTCGTAGTGAAAATCCACGTGTCCCGGCGTATCGATCAGGTTGAACATGTAGCGCTGCCCGGCGACCTCCATCTCGATCGTCACCGCCGAGGCCTTGATGGTGATGCCGCGTTCGCGCTCGAGGTCCATGTCGTCGAGCGTCTGCTCGCGCAGGTCGCGCTCCGATACCGCACCCGACAATTGCAGCAGCCGGTCGGCCAGTGTGCTCTTGCCGTGGTCGATATGGGCGATGATCGAAAAGTTGCGTATGTGCTTCTGGTCCATCTGGTTATCTGCTTGCCTCGTTGCCGGGTCGCTCTGCGAACTGAGCATTATAGCCGCCGGCGCAGCCGCCGCATCGCGCCGGCGGGGGCGCCTTGGGCGTCGGCCGGGTATCCGCGGCGGCCGACGCGATGCCGACGACGCGGAGGGGCTGGGAACAGGGATCGGGCATTCGTGGTGGGCGGTGCCACCCTGCGGGTTGGACGGAAGACGCGCGCGGGGCGCATGCCGCGAAACTCCCCTCCCTTCCAGGGAGGGGGCTTGGGGGGGAGGGTCGAGGCGACGAATGCAAAGTGAAGAGTGCAAAGTGATGAATCGCCGTCGTGCGACGACGGTTCGGCTATCCGCCGGCGGTTCGTATTCGCCGGCTTCGACCCCCTATGGTCCCTCCTGGAAGGGGGGACGGCCGGCCGTGCCGCCCGGCGGCGTGCTCTCAATCCCTGTTCCCCGAATTCCCTCTCCGCGTCCCTGGTCTCTCCGCGCCCGCGCCGCTCAAGCGGCGGGCAGTGTCCGCCCCACTGCCGGTGGGCAGTGCCCGGCCGTGCCGACGCTGGCGGGGGGTGCCCCCCTGCGACGAGTGCGTCGCGCGGTCATCTGGCACCGGGCAGCGGGACCTTTATACTTATGCAACGCCGCCGAGCCACAGGTCCCGGCCGCGGCAGGCGTGATCCGGCAAAGCCCACAAGTGCAACGGAGGTCGTACCGATGCTGATGCCCTACCGTCCCGAACCTTACGTCGACTTCTCGCAGCCCGAGCCGCGAAGCAGGATGATCGCCGCCCTCGAGCAGGTGCGCGGCCAGCTGGGCCGCTACTACCCGCTGCGCATCGGCGAGCAGCGGATCGAAACCGAGGGCAAGATCACCTCGATCATGCCGGCGGCCAATGAGACGGTGGTCGGTTACGTCGCCAAGGCCACCCGCGAACACGCCCAGCAGGCCATCGATACCGCCACGCGCACCTTCGAGACCTGGCGCAAGGTTCCGCCCGAGACGCGGGCCCGCATTCTGTTCAAAGCCGCCGCCATCATGCGACGACGCATCTACGAACTGAGCGCCTGGGAGTGCTTCGAGGAGTCCAAGGGCTGGATCGAAGCCTACGCCGACGTGTGCGAGTCGATCGATTTTCTCGAGTTCTACGGGCGCGAGATGATCCGCCTCGGCGGCCCGCAGGAGGTCACCCCCTTCCCCGGCGAGGACAACGAGCTGCGCTACATCCCGCTGGGCGTCGGGGTGGTGATTCCGCCGTGGAACTTCCCGCTGGCCATCTGCTGCGGCATGACCAGCGCCACGATCGTGACCGGCAACACCTGCGTGCTCAAGCCGGCCAGCACCGCGCCGGTGATGGCGGCCCTGATGTGCGAGATCTTCGAGCAGGCCGGCCTGCCGCCGGGAGTGCTCAACTTCCTGCCCGGCTCGGGCGGCGAGATCGGCGACTTTCTGGTCGAACATCCCAAGACGCGCTTCGTGGCCTTCACCGGTTCGATGGAGGTGGGGCTGGGCATCTACGAGAAGTGCGGCAAGGTGGCCGAGGGCCAGATCTGGCTCAAGCGGGCCATCCTGGAAATGGGCGGCAAGGACTGCATCGTGGTGGACGAGACCGCCGACCTCGACGCCGCCGCCGACGGCATCGTCTACTCGGCATTCGGCTTCCAGGGCCAGAAGTGCTCGGCGTGCAGCCGCCTGATCGCGGTGCAGGACATCTACGACCAGTTGCTCGAAAAGGTGCTCGAACGCGCCCGGCGGCTGACGGTGGGCGACACCACCAGAGAAGACAACTACTTCATGGGGGCCGTGATCGACGCCAAGGCCTACAAGACCATCAACGAGTACATCGAGATCGGCAAGCAGGAGGGCCGCCCGGTGCTGGTCGATCAGCCGGTGCCCGACGGCGGCTACTTCATCCCCCCCACCATCATCGCCGACGTCGACCGCAACGCCCGCATCGCCCAGGAAGAAATCTTCGGCCCGGTGCTGGCGGTCATCAAGGCCCGCGACTTCGACGACGCTCTGGAGATCGCCAACGGCACCATCTACGGCCTGACCGGGGCGCTGTACTCCAACGATCGCTTCCGGCTCGAAAAGGCCCGCGAAGACTTCCACGTGGGCAACCTGTACTTCAACCGCAAGTGCACCGGGGCGCTGGTCGACGTGCAGCCGTTCGGCGGCTTCAACATGTCAGGCACAGACAGCAAGGCCGGCGGACGCGACTACCTGCTGCTGTTCATGCAGGGCAAGAGCATCGCCGAGCGGCTCTAGGGCCGCCCGCGGAACGCGCAGGGGAATGGCGTGGGCAGGTATCGCCTGCCCACGCCTTTCCCGCAACGTTGCCAGTCCACGTGCCGGCCGGCGCCGGCGGAGGTCGACCGCGATGACGAATCACGACCCGGCCGATCCCAGCTCCCGGGCACTCGACCGCCGCACGGTGCTCAAAGCCGGCCTGCTGGCGGCGTGCGGCAAGCTGGCCACCTCGGCGGCCGGGCAGCTTGCGCGGCCGGCCGCCTCGCAGCCGCTTTACCGCATCTCCCTGGCGCAGTGGTCGCTGCACCGCGCTCTGCGCTCCGGCAAGCTCAATAATCTGGACTTCCCGCGCGTCGCCCGCGAGCACTACGGCATCGACGCCGTCGAGTACGTCAACCAGTTCTTCAAGGACAAGGCCACCGACCAGGCGTACCTGCGCGAGCTGCGCAAGCGGGCCAGCGACGCCGGCGTGACCAGCCGTCTGATCATGATCGACGGCGAAGGTGCCCTGGGCGATCCGGACGCCGGCCGCCGTCGGCGGGCGGTTGAAAACCACCACAAGTGGGTACTGGCCGCCAGGAGCCTGGGCTGCGCCACCATTCGCGTCAACGCCGCCAGTGCCGGCAGCTACGACGAGCAGATGAAGCTCGCCGCCGACGGGCTGCGTCGGCTTACTGTTTTCGCTGCACGACACGAGATCAACGTGATCGTCGAGAACCACGGCGGGCTTTCGTCGAACGGGCGCTGGCTGGCCGGCGTGATCAAGCTGGTAGGCCATCCGCGCTGCGGCACGCTGCCCGATTTCGGCAACTTCCAGATTGGCCCCGGCAAGACCTACGACCGCTACCGCGGCGTGGCCGAGATGATGCCCTTCGCCAAGGCCGTCAGCGCCAAGAGCTATGACTTCGACGAGAACGGCAACGAGACGACCATCGACTATCGCCGCATGATGAAGATCGTCGTCGCCGCGGGCTACCGCGATTACGTGGGCATCGAGTACGAGGGTTCCCGCCTCAGCGAACCGGAGGGCATCCGCGCCACCAAGCGCCTGCTGCTGCGCGTCCGCGACGAGCTGGCGTAGGGTGAGAAATGCAAAATGCAAAGTGCAGAATGCAGGGGCACAGGGCTGGCCGGCATGGCCCACCAGTCGGCTATCCGTCGGCGGCGCGTGTTCGGTGGCTGCGCCCCCTGCAGGGTGGGCACTGCCCACCAGAATGGAGAATGCCGAATGGCGAATTGTCTCAGAGCAGAGCCTCTCGGCTATCCGCACGCGGCGCGTGTTCGCTGGCTGCGACCCCCCTGTAAGTCCCCCCTGGAAGGGGGGACGGTTGAGGGGAAAAGGCACGAAGGCAACAAGGCACACAGGCACTGGGGCACACGGGCCAGCTCGTACGCCGACGGCAGGACGGCAGGGAGGCTGACGGCGCGCGTGGCGCAAGACTCCCCTCCCTGGCAGGGAGGGGCCGGGGGAGGGTCGAGGCAACGAATTGCGAATAGCGAATGGCGAGTAGCGAATTGGCCGCTCGCAGATCGCCGATGACGCAGGCGGCGCGTGTTCGCTGGCTTCGACCCCCCTGTAAGTCCCCCCTGGAAGGGGGGACGGTTGGCGCGCGGCGCCTCGTTGTGGTCGTGGTGAGAATTGCCCAATCTGTGTCTTGGCGTCCTTGGCGTTTCCTTGGCGCCCTTGGCGTTTCCTTGGCGTCCTTGGCGGTTTTCTTGGCGTCCTTGGCGTTTCCTTGGCGCCCTTGGCGGCTTTCTTGGCGCCCTTGGCGTTTCACTGCTGGCCAGGCTCGTCGCAGTACACCAGCGGGAACGTGGCGTAGAAGGCCGCCGACTTGACCAGGTGCGCGATCGGCACGCTGTCGTTGACCGTGTGGGCCACGCGCTCGGCCGCGGGGCCGAACCCTACGCACGGGATGCCGAACATGCCGGCAATGGACACGCCGTTGGTGCTGAAGGTCCACCGCCCCGGCGTGGGCCGGCGGCCGAAGAGCCGCCGGTATGTCTCCACCGCGGCGACCACCTGCGGATCGTCGGGCTCGGCGCACCAGGTGGGAAAGTACTTCTCGGTCGGGTACACCAGGCCGGTATGGGTCGGCCGCTCGTAGCGCGGCACCGTCACGCGACCGCGCACGCCGGCGGCCTGCAGCGCCTGGCGCACCTCGCGCAGGGCGCTGGCCCTGGTCTCGCCGGCCGTGAGTCGCCGATCGAGGTGTATGTAGGCCTGGTCCGGCACGGCACACAGGCTCGGCGTACGGCAATCGACGTACGAAACCGTCACGGTGCCCTTGCCGAGGAAGGGGTCGCTGCGCAGGCGCTCGTTGAGCCGCTCGATCTCGCCGATGACGCGCGCCATCTTGTAGACGGCGTTGTCGCCCTTGTGCGGCATCGAGCCGTGGCACGAGCGGCCGGCGACGGTGATGCCGATCTCCATGCGTCCGCGCTGCCCGCGCAGCACCTGGCAGTTGGTCGAATCGGTGATGACCACGCACTCGGGCCGCAGGCCGCCCTCGCGCACGATATACTGCCAGTTCAGGCCGTCGCAGTCCTCTTCCGAAACCGTGAACGCCAGCAGCAGCGACCACTGGTCGCCGGCCAGCCGCAAATCCTTGAGGATGCGGGCGGCATAGACCATCGCCGGCACGGCGCCCTTCTGGTCGCCGGCCCCGCGGCCGTAGACCTTGCCGTCGGCGAGCTTGCCGCGATAGGGGTCGTGCTTCCAGGCCTTGGGGTCGCCCAGGCCGACCGTGTCGACGTGGGCGTCGATGGCGATCAGCCGCGGGCCTTTGCCCACGCGGGCCAACAGATTGCCGAACGGATCGGTCCACACGCGATCGGCGGCTTTGAGACTGCGCAGCTCACGGGCGATGCGCTTGATCACGCGCCCTTCCCGGGCGCTCTCGGAGGGGATCGCAACGATGTCGCGCAGGAAGCGCACCATCGGTTTTTCGTACTTGCGTGCCAGTTGCTTGATTCGCGTCGTTATGTTCATCGCTCAATACGGAAACACGGACCGCCAATACGCCAGGAACGCCATGCCGCAGGGTGGGCACTGCCCACCCTGCAACCTTGCACTCTGCATTTTGCACTTGAGCCTCGACCCTCCCCCGGCCCCTCCCTGCCAGGGAGGGGAGTTTCGCGCCACGCGCGCCGTCAGCCTCCCTGCCGTCGGCGTACGAGTTGGCCCGTGTGCCTCAGTGCCTATGTGCCTTGTTGCCTTCGTTCCTCTTCCTCTCGACCGTCCCCCTCTCAGGGGGGGATCACACGGGGGTCAAAGTCTCCGACTGCAAACCGCCGTCGGACAGCCGGGAAGCGGCGGCTAATCCTGGTCCTTGACCAGCAGCTTGCCATCGGGGCTGAGGCCCACGAAGTCGGCGATGAAGATCTGGGCACTTTTCACGCCGTTGCGCTTCGAGGTCCACATCAGCTTCCTGCCGTCGGGTGAGAAGACCGGCAGGCCGTCGAAGGCCGGATCGAACGTGATGCGATGTTCTTCCGAGCCGTCGTCGCGGATGATGTAGAGATCGTATTCGGGCCGGCGATCGGGGTAGTGGATGCCCTTGGTGTAAACAAGCCACTTGCCCGAGGGATGCCAGTAGGGACACCAGTGCAGGCAGGAGTCGTCCGTCAGGGCGCGTTCGGCGGTGCCCTCCAGGTTGTTTACGTAGATGACCATGTTGCCGTCGCCCTTGCGGTCCGAACGATAGACGATCCGCTTGCCGTCCGGACTGAAGAACGGTCCGCCGTCGTAGCCCTTCACGTGGGTGATCCGCCGCTGGTTCGAGCCGTCGGCGTTGCAGATGTAGATTTCCTGGTCGCCATCGCGCATCGACGAAAAGACGATCAGCTTGCCGTCGGGCGAATAGGCACACTCGGCATCGTACCCGGGGGCGTCCACGATCCTCCGCAACTTTCCGGTGGCGAAGGTGTATTCGAAGATGTCCATGCCGGGATAGAAGGACCACTTGTACTTGCGCTGCCCGGCCTTGGCGGCGGCCTTCTTTATTTCTTCGGGAGCTTCGACCGGCCGGGGGTCGAGATGGTTGGAGGCGAAGATCAGCTTGCGCCCATCCGGGCTGAAGTACGAGCAGGTGGTGGCCCCCTTGCCGGTGCTCACCATCTGCAGGCCCGTGCCGTCGATGTTCATCACGTAAATCTGATAGTCCTGCTTGCCCTTGGGGTAGGCCTGGAAGGCGATCCGCTTCATGTCCGGCGAGAAATAGGCCTCACCGGCACGGTAAAAGCCCATATCCTCGCTGGTCAATTGCCGAACGTTGCGAATCCAGCGCGACTCGCGCTGCCGGTAGTCGCCCTGCCCGGCCGGCTGTCCCAGCGCCCCGCCGGCCACGGCGAGCAGGTACACGGCGCCCAGGCCGCTGCGCGAAAGCATGGATCGTGTGAGCATGGTCGTGGTTCCTGTATGTCCTGGTGGTAGACACGGCGCCCGTACCCGCCGCGCAGCCGGACGAGCCACCGTTGACCTCCGTCGTCGTTCGCCTGCTGCGAACCGGCCGGGGAGCCGGCCCCGCGCTTTGGCCCCCGGTCGGGCGATAGTGTAGAATCAACGCTCCTGAGCCACAAGACGGCCGAGAGAAACCCCGATGCCACCCGCCGACCGCACCGAACCTACGTCCCAGCCGCCGCTCGACGAACGGAGCGCCGACCGGTCGTCCGACTCGTCGGGCAATTCCGACGACGAACCGACGCGCGTCTCGTCCGGCCGCGGCTCGGGCAGCGGCCCGGGCGCCCCGGTGGTCGGCGTGGTGCCGCCGATCGAAGGCTACGAGCTGGGCGAACGGCTGCACCACGGCGGCCAGGGCGTGGTCTACCGCGCCGTACAGCTCGGCACCAAGCGGGTGGTAGCCATCAAGGTCCTGCTCGAAGGCTCGTACGCCAGCGAGACCGCCCGGCGGCGTTTCGAGCGGGAGGTCGAGCTGGCCGCTTCGCTCCAGCACCCGGCCATCGTCACCATCCTCGACTCGGGCATCAGCCACGGCTGCTACTACTTCGCGATGGAGTACATCGAGGGCCAGCGGCTCGACGATTACCTGCGCAGCCGCCGGCCTTCCCTGCGCGAGACGCTGCTTCTGCTGGAGCGCATCTGCGAAGCCGTCAACTACGCCCACCAGCGCTGCGTCATCCACCGCGACCTCAAGCCCTCGAAC
>CAZRSM010000038.1:0-3105 GCA_964602755.1 uncultured Planctomycetales bacterium | reverse complement strand
AATGAGGACAGCTCGACCAGCGAGCACCAACATGAACAGCGACATCGTCCAGACGGTGGCCCGTAACCTCCAGTCGGTCCGGCAGCGCATCGCCGCCGCCGCCGAGCGCGCCGGCCGCGCGCCCGAAGAGGTGCGGCTGGTGGCGGTCACCAAATACGTCGATCTCGAGACCGTCCGGGCGCTGCTGGCGGCCGGCCAGCTCGATCTGGGTGAGAGCCGCGTGCAACAGCTCGTCAAGCGGGCCGAGGCCCTGGGATCCGCCGACGCCGAGCTGCTCGAACCACTGCCGGCCGAAGACCGGACCCCGCGCTGGCACATGATCGGCCACCTGCAACGCAACAAGGTGCGGCACCTGCTGACCTGCTGCCGTATCGTGCACTCGCTCGACTCGGTCCGGCTGGCCAACGAGCTCGAGCACCAGGCCGCTCGAACCGGACGCAGCGTCGAGGTCTTCATCGAGCTGAACGTGGCGGGCGAGGCCACCAAGTCGGGGGCGCCGGTCGAGGAGCTGCCGGCGCTGGCCGAAACCGTGGCCGGCTGCGACCACCTGCGCCTGGTCGGCCTGATGACCATGGCCCCGCTGGTACCCGATCCCGAACAGACACGGCCCTGCTTCGCCCGGCTGCGCGAACTGCTCGACGAGCTGCACGCGCGCTCCCTGGCCGGCCGCGACTGCATCCACCTGTCGATGGGCATGAGCAACGACTACGAAGTGGCGCTAGAGGAAGGGGCCACGGTGGTGCGCATCGGTTCGGCCCTGTTCGCCGGGCTGTAGGCGCCGCCGCCGGGGACGAACCATGAGCGGTTTCGACCTGTTCGCCTTCTACCGCATGACGCTGTTCGTGTTCCTGGGAACCTATACGGTGCTGCTGACGGTCACCAGCATTCGGCGGCTGCTGGCGGCGCTCGCCGGCGACCTGGAGCACAAACAGTTCATGCGCACCTACCTGGCCTATCTGCTGCTGACGGCCCGCCTCGAACCGCTGCGCGGCGAGCTGGCGCAGATCGCTTTCTGGCTGACGCTCCTGCTGATACTCTGGCGCCTGCACCCTCTGGTCTAGAGGATCATCTTCGTGACCGACGAACCGGCCCCGCCCGACAAGTCGCTGCCCGACGCCGCCGAGCCGCCTGCGCCGGCGTCGCAGTCCGGCGGCACCTGGCGGGCCTTCATGCGCAGCGTCGGCGAACTGGCCCGGGAGGCCGGCGACGTGCTGCGCGGCCGGCCGCGCGAAGACGAACCGCCCGAAAGCGCAGACGACGCGGCCCTGGCGGCCGACGAAGACGAGCACAACCAGCAGACGCGCTGGAAGATCGACATGCTGCACTCGGCCGCCGAGCGGCTGCGCGGCGCCGCCGACAGCTACATCGCCGCCAAGCTCGACGAGATCGAGGCGCGCGTCGACGCCAAGCTGGACGAGATCGAGCAGCGCATCGACCACAAGATGCTCGAGCTGCATCGCCAGTTGCGACAGGCCCGCGACCGCGAGCTGCGCCATCGCCTGCGGCTGCTCAAGATCACGCTGGTTTTCACGGTGCTTGTGGCCGCTCTGTCTCTGGGGTATAAACTGCTCGTCAAATACTGGGTGGGGTAGGATCGATGGCTATGCCGTACCCGAAACTCGACCGGAACGCAGCGCAGATCGTCAAGAAGACCGCCCAGGAGATCGCCCGGGAGTTCGGCCTCGATTATGTCGGCACCGAGCATGTCCTGCTGGCCATCCTGCGAAACGGCGGCGGTGTCGGCATGCGCGTGCTGGCCGATTTCGGCATCACCGAACAAAAAGCCCGCACCGTGCTCGAAGAAGTCCTCAAGCGCGACATGGAAGACACCTGGGTCTTCGGACGACTGCCCGGCTCACCCCACTATCGCAACGTCCTGGCCCACGCCATCGACGAAGCCACCCAGCTCGAAGCCGGCCAGATCGGCAGCGAACACCTGCTGCTGGCCCTGCTCAAAGAAAAAGGCAGCACCGCCCAACGCGTGCTGGCCAAGCTGGGCGTCAACCTCAAGAACTGCCGCCAGCGCGTCCTGGCACACCTTTCGGGCTGAACCCCCCTCGATCACGACGGTGGCGCTTCTTCCTCTGGCTGCCTGGCCGCCGGCCGGCTCATCCTGGACGCCGCCTGCTGCTCGAGCTGCTGGACCTTCTCACGCAGAAAAGTAACCGCGTCGCGCTGCGGCATCAGCGCCGGCGTCAACACCAACGCCACCAGTGAGACCACGATCGTCGCCAGCGAAACCAATCCGATCAGGTTGCGCGTCTGGCTGCTCAACGACGCGAACGGCTGGTTGATCGCCTCGAGAACGTGGTCCAGGCCGCGCAACAGACGCTTGGCCCACATCGGCGTCGGGGCGGTCGGCTCACCCTCGCCGTCGTTACCGCCCGCCATACCGGTCTTGCCGCCCGAGCCCTCCGCCGCAGCCTTCTTCGAGCCGATCTTGAAGCGCGGACCTTTCCTGGCCGGTGCGGGAGCCGCTGCGGGCAAAGACTGGTCTGCCGCTTCGCCGTCCGGGATGGCGGTGGACGGCTCGCCTGAAGAGGCCTCGACCGGCTCGCTCGCCGCCTGCTGCGCCGGCTGCCTGGGCTGCGATGAGATGGACTCGATCTCGGCCAGCGCCTCGGCCAGCTCGTTCTCGACGGCGCCGTCCGACGGGGATGCCTGTTGCTCCGCGGCCGGCTCTTGCGGTCCCGGAGCCTCCCCCGCCCCGTCGCCCAGATCGGGAATCGCCTCCGCCTCGTCCGGCGACTGCTCGATCTCGGCCAGGGCCGCGTGCAGCTCGCCGTCGTCGAGCAGCACGTTGCCGACGGGCATCTCGCCGGGTCTGGGACCAACGTTCGTCTGCTCGGCCTGATCGTCAACTGCGTCAGACGGCGTGTCATCGGGCACCGAGCCGGAAGCGTCCGGCTCGTCCGCGTCGGCCGCCGGCGCCGGCTCTGCGGAGGGAGCTGGTTCGGCGCATTCGCTGCCGTCGTCCAGATCGGGGATGGCGTCGGCCTCCGCGGGCGCCAGTTCCTTGATCGCCGCCATCGCTGCCGCCAGCTCCTCCTCGTCCAGCAGCGCGTTGGAAAACGACGTATCACCCGGCCGGGGTTTGGCCCCGGA
>CAZRSM010000037.1:0-1927 GCA_964602755.1 uncultured Planctomycetales bacterium | reverse complement strand
CCCGGTGCGGTCCTGACGTTCGATTCCGGCGCGATAGCCGGCCAGCAGCACTCCCCAGCGATTGGTCTTGCGATAGTCGAAGCTGATCTGGGCCCCGTAGCGATCCACGTCCGGGCCGAACTTGAACTCCTGGCTGTGCAGGAAGGCGTCGGCCTGGGTGACCAGGCTCTCGTAGAGCTCGTGTTCGACGGTGGCGGTCAGCCGCAGCGAGCGTTCGTCGATGGGGGGTACGCCGGTGAGGCTGCCCTGCACGCGGTCGATCAGCTCCAGCTCGTACCAGGAGCGCAGCTTTTCGCTGTGATCGATGCGCAGGGTCTCGCGCCAACTGCTGCGCTCGACGCCGAACGAACCGCGCTGGTCGGAGCGGCTCAGCTCGGATTCGAGGCGATACTGGTGGCGGTCGCCGAAAGCGATGTAGTGGGCCAGGCTGATTTCATCGGTGTCATATTGCAGGCCGAAAGGCTGTTCGCGCGTAGTGTCACGCGTGTAGTTCAACGAAATGTTGTGATAGTCGTTGAAGTTGTAGGTGGTCTCGAACTGGAAGTTGAGGTTCTTCTGCCGGCTGTCTTCTTCAGTACCGCCCAGCGGGTGCAGCAGCACGTCGATGTAGTCGAGCTGGACGCGTGTCGGCATCTTTTCGCTGACGTACTGCCACAGGACGCCGTAGCTGGTAGTGGTGGTCTCGATGCTCGAGCGGAACAAACGCGGCTCCAGGGCGCTGTGCCGCCGGGCGTAGACGAAGCCGGGATAGGGTTTTTTCTTGAGCAGCCAGCCGGTGGCGTCGAAGTCGAGGATACTGCCCGGCTCTGAGAAGGTCCGCTCGCGCCCCGAGAGGTTTTCGTAATAGTCACGCTGGTTGAGGCCGAACAGGCCGGCCAGCGTGAACTCCAGGAGATTGGGATGATAGATGTAGCCCTCGGTCTCCAGGTTGAAGTTCTCCTCGAAGACGGTCTCCTCGGTGCGCGTGTTCAGCCCGCCGCGTTTCGAGATCTGTTCCTGCTGCCGCTGGCGGGCGACGAATTCGAGATAGCCGTTGAAGTCCCTGAAGCGCACCCGCGGCCGGTCGTAGGATATGGTGTCGGGCGCCGCGCGCTGCGGCATGCGCGCCTGGCAACCGCACAGCACGACCAGCAGCAGCGACCAGGCCGCCCGGTGTCGGCCTAGCGCCAGCCGCGCCTGTCGCTCCCTCCCGTTCACTGATCGATGTTTCTCAGATGGAAGCGGTCGGCGCCGCCGTGAGGATCGTGACAGTCCAGACAAGCCCGCCGGTCGGCGGCCGGGGTGTGGGCCGCGCGGCTCAGCTCGTCACGCTCATGACACTTGAAGCAAAGCGCAGCAGGATCATCGAGCAGTATCTTGCGGTAGGCCGAAGCATGGTAATGATGGCACTCCAGACAGTCGTTCTCGGCCACCGGCCGGTGGATGTACTCGGTGCCCGGTGGGGGCTGCGGATGACACATGTTGCACAGCCCCTCGGACACCGTGCGAACCAGACCGCCGCCGAGCATGTCGTGGCACTGGTCGCAGCGGTTGTCGCGATAGAGCGGGTGGGCATGGGCCAGGAGCCTGGGTTTCTCCTGCTCTGCCGGCTGCGTCGCGGCGGCGTCGCTCGGCTGGGTGGTGGTCTCGGCCACCTGGACCGGCCGGTTGGGGTCGGGCACTCCGTCGAAGAAGAAGCGCAACACGCGATAGCGCGTACGCTGGCTGCAGGCGGTGGCCAGGAGAGCCGCCGCCAGCACCAGCCCGCCCGCCATCAGGTACCGTCTGCCGCTACGGTGCATCGTTTTCCTGGATCGGCCCGTGGGGAGATTCGACCGGCTCGGGCCGATCACCCACGTCGCCGATGCCCTCCTCGAGCGGGGCTTTGGGCAACTCGGCGATCTCGCCCTCCTTGAAGCGATAGCCATCGGGGAACGAACCGAAGGCA
>CAZRSM010000036.1:0-10961 GCA_964602755.1 uncultured Planctomycetales bacterium | reverse complement strand
TCAGTATCTGTTCGTAGCGGATTGATGGTCCGGTAACTTGTCAACCGGTTGTCGGGCGGCGTACAATCACTGTCCGGCGAGATACGGGACGGGCAGGACGCGATTTGCAGCCGGTGTACCCGGCGGTCGGTACTTGACGTCCCGGCGACCCGCACCTTCGGGGGCCAGCAAGGAGGAACGATGAGCGGGGGACGGCGTCGTATTCTCGGACCCGGCCCAATTGTCACCCTTTTCCGGCACTCAGGTGGCATACCGGCCAATTGGGGGCTTAGAATCCGACGCAACCTGGGGAGGTCAGCGGTTACGATACCAGGCGTGCATGGTGATACTCGAGCCGAGCCGATTCGGCCCCCAAGCACGCAAATACTAAGGAGGTAAATTCATGAAAGTGCGTTCATCTGCAATCCTTGGGCTCTTGTGCTTCGGTTCCATCCTGGCGATGGATGTACGCCTCGACTGCAAGGACATCGCCATCTCGGGCCTGATGGATGCCATGTGGTACTCCGCGGCCGTCGCCACCAGCGAACAGATGATCCAGGACAACCAGGCCGCCCAGGGGCAACCCGGGGCGCCCGGTGCCGACGGCATCAACTGCTGGGATCTCAACGGCAACGGCCAGAACGACCCCGAGGAGGACATCAACGGCGACGGCGAATTCAACGCCCTCGACTGCCAGGGTCCCCCCGGCGAGGACGGCCAGGCCGGCCAGGGCCAGCCCGGTGCCGACGGGGCCGACGGCCTGAACTGCTGGGACCTCGACGGCGACGGTGTCCAGGATCCGGCCGAGGACGTCAACGGCGACGGCGTCTGGGACGCCCTCGACTGCCAGGGCGCCGACGGACGGGACGGCATCGACGGCCAGGACGGCGCCGACGGGGCCGACGGCGAAGACGGGCTCAACTGCTGGGACCTCGACGGTGACGGCGTCCAGGATCCGGCCGAAGACGTCAACGGCGACGGCGTCTGGGACGCCCTCGACTGTCGCGGGGCCGACGGGCAGGATCTCACCGGCCTGATCGCCCGGGCCGTCATCCCGGGGGCCGATATCCCCGACCCCAATGACGGCGACTGGGTGCCGGCGGCCGGCACGGCCACGGGAATCCTGCGGGTCTACCGCCCGGCCAACCCGCCCGGCGCTCCGCCCACCCGCGGCCGCTACCGCATCGTGGTCGATCTGCCCGACCGGGCCACCGACTACCAGCAGGCCGAGATCATCGCCCTGGTCAGCGTGCAGGCGCTGCACACCGACGGCGGGCCTCCGGGCTCCGGCGGTGCCACCGCCCAGGCCTTCGGCTACTGGGAAGTCGTCAGCATCGACAATGCCGCGGACGAAGTCGAGTTCGAGGTGATGATCCGCACCGCCCCGCTCAACTTCTTCACTGACGCCAGCTTCAGTTTCATCGTGCTGCTGCCGTAGGCAACACGACCTCCGTTCGACCGCCACATACGGAAGATGCCGGCCCACGCGGGTCGGCATCTTCCTCTGCGCCCCCGCGCGGCTGCCCACCAACCGCGCCGGCCAGCGCCGGCGACAGCGGTATTGCGGCTACGACCCGGACCGCTGCCGCGACGTCCGGGCCGCCCCGCCGCCGCCCGGCGAGCGATGGTCCGGGAGGTTTTCGACTTGATGCGCGCCTGCGCGGCTGCTAATCTGCGAACATGTGGCGGCCTGGTCGCGCCGTCCGACCCGGCCAGGCGACCGGAGTCCATCTCGTCCGATGTCTTTCATGCCGGTCTTGTGGTGGGAAACTCGTTGCGCCAGCACCTCTCGCCGCACCGCATGCGGCGGCGCTGTGCCAGCACGACCGGCCCCGGCCGCCCAACGGAGGTAACGCCATGCGTCCCGCTGCAACCGGCCGCGGCAGCCGCGCCGGCGCTTTCACGCTCATCGAGCTGCTGGTGGTGGTGGCGATCGTCGCCCTGCTTATCTCGATCCTGCTGCCGACGCTGAAGGCCGCCAAGGACAAGGCCCGCTTTGTCAAGTGCGCCAGCCACTTGCGCGCCCAGATCAGCGCCACACGGCTCTACGCCGACGAGAACAGGGACTACCTGCCGTTCTCCAACTGGATCCTGTGGCAAGGACACCGTGAAGTGCCGCTGCCCGGCTGGCTGTATACCCACCGCTCGCGCAACTTCGACCGCAAGCTCCAGCGCCGGCTGGCCGGCAAGGACAAGGCCCTGCTCTGGCCGTATCTCAAGGACGACCAGCTCTACCGCTGTCCCAAGCACGTGATCGACCCGCAGTACCCCAACGCCGGACGCTACAGTTGGATGCTCACCAGCTACCTCATGAACGGCGCCGTCAACGCTTTTCCGTGGACTTACGCCGACGCCCGCTTCTACCGCATCGAACGCTTCCGCAACGACGCCGTCATATTCTGGGAGCCGCCCTGGCTCGAGGCCATCGAAGGCGTCGACTTCGACGAAACCGGCCTCAATACCTGGAACGACGGCTCGAGCTATCCCACCGAGTGGTTCACGCAGCGCCACGGCGGCGCCAGCACCGTCGCCCACATCGACGGCCACTGCGACACCTATGACGTGGCCAAGTGGCGCAAGCAGATCGAGTTCGGCCCCAGCCCGCTGTGGTGCGCGCCGAACGACGAGTTCGGCGGCGGCCCCCATCCCCAATAAACGGCCGCCGACCGGCAAGCAGCCCGTAACGACTGCCTCCGGCCGGCGTCACCGCGATCGGCAGGGAGGGCCAGACAGATCGGTTTCGCCTTGGCGAGCGCGCCTAGCGTTTCGACCAGGCCCGCAACATCCACAGCGTCTTTTCCTGCTCGTCGCAGATGCCGTCGAGCAGGTTGGCCGTACCGCGGTCGCCGGCCTGCTCGGCCAGCGCGATGGCGCCGCGGGCGTCCGCGAGCAGGTGTTCGAGGTCGCTGGTCAGCGTCGCGATCAGCTCGTCCGCCGACGCCGACCCGCCGAACTCCCTGATCTTCGAATGCTCCAGCATGGCCGCCAGCGTCGCCAGCGGTTCGCCGCCGACGGTGAGAATCCGCTCGGCGATGGCGTCGATGTGTTCGGCCCAGGCATCGTAGAGCTCCTCGAACTTCTCGTGCAGCACGAAGAACTCGCGCCCGGCGACATACCAGTGCATGGCGCGGAGCTTCTGATACAGGACGGTAGCGTCGGCCAGCAGGCCGTTGAGTGCGTTGATGGTCTTTTCGTTCGACATGGCTCTGTCTCCCTTGTGCCACAGTTGGACCGTTCGGTTGTTACGTAGCCATACGTGGAGCACGTGCTGTTCCACGACGACCGCAAACCGTAAAACTTTACATCACAAGGACATACACCAGGGGCCGCCCGCGGGGCGGGGCGTAACACGATATTTCGCTACATATGCAACGATATATCGCGTCATGGCCCACTACAGGCGATATGACGTTCTTGTGCGCCGAAAATAACGCACATTCGACAGCCGACGCTCGGCCGCTATAATCCCGGCGTGGACCGCAAGGAGCTGGAAAACATCCTCGACGGCCTCGGCACCGCCGTCAAGGCCGACCTGATGGCGATTCTCGAGGTCGTCGACGACTGGACGTTGCGCGTCCAGGCGGTACGCGGCCCGCTGGCCGACGCGGTGCCCGTCGGCATGATCGTCCGCCTGGACCAACGTCCGATCCTCGCCGCCGCCATCAAAGGCGCGCGTCCCCGGCTCATTCACGACCAGCCCGGACACGACGTACACGAGCCGGACACCTACGCCGACGTGCTCGAACTGCCCGAGTCGCACACCTGCCTGGTCGCCCCGCTGCGCGCCGACGACGAGCTGGTCGGCGTCTTGACGCTCGATTCGATCGCCTGCCGGGCATTCAGCGAGCAGCAACTGCGGGCCGTCGAGGGTTTCGCGAAGCTGGCAGCGCTGGCGCTGGCCCAGGGACGCCGCGCCGAGCGCCTGGCGCGCGAGGTCGACCACCTGCTGGCCCGCGTGGCCGAGCTGCACCAGCACGGCGACGCCGGCACCGGCCTGGTCGGCAAAGCTCCCGCCTGGCGGCGCGTGATGGAAAAGGCCCTGCTTGTGGCCCGCACCTCGGCCACCGTCCTGATCACCGGCGAGACCGGCACCGGCAAAGAGCTGATCGCCCGCGCCATCCACCAGTGGTCGGACCGCGCAAGCGGCCCGTTCGTGGCGCTCAACTGCTCGGCCCTGGTGCCCGAGCTGGCGCTCAGCGAGCTGTTCGGACACGAAAAAGGCGCCTTTACCGGCGCCGATCGACGACGAGCGGGACGCTTCGAACTGGCCGACGGCGGCACGCTGCTGCTCGACGAGGTCGCCGAATTGCCGCCCGCGGCGCAGGCGCAACTGCTGCGCGTGCTCCAGGAGCGGACCTTCGAGCGCGTCGGCGGAGCGGGCAAGCTCCTGCACACCGACGTACGCGTCATCGCCGCCACACACAAGGACTTGCGGGCCGAGACAACCGCCGGCCGGTTTCGCGAAGACCTCTATTACCGGCTCTGCGCCTTTCCGATCCACGTGCCGCCGCTGCGCGAGCGCCCGGGCGACGTGGCCCTGCTGGCGTTGCACTTCGTCGAGCAGGTGCGCAACGAACTGGACATGGCCGCCCTGCGGCTCGATCCGGCGACCTTGCGTGTGCTCGAAAGCTACGATTGGCCCGGCAACGTGCGCGAGCTGCGCAACGTGATCGAACGCGCTGCCATCCTGGCCGGCGGCACAACCATCGCACCGCAACACATCGAGCTGCCCCCAGCGGCCAACCGGCCCCTGCCGGCTTCGGCAGCGCCGGCAGCGTCGCCGGCCGACGCTGACTTCTCGATTCCGGCGGGTCTGCGCCGGCTCGATCAGGCGCTGGCGCGCGAGATCACGGCGGCGTTGGCCGAAGCGGGCGGCAAGGTGGCCGGTCCCGGCGGCGCAGCTCAGCGCCTGGGCGTCAAACCGACGACGCTGCACAGCATGATGAAACGCCTGGGTCTGCGACGACCCGGCCGGGCCCGGAAACGGGCGCAGTGATGGGCTACGGCTGGCGCGGCGGCAGGTGAACGGTGCCGGCAGGGGGACGTTGCTCGATGGCCAGGGCGCGCAGGGGCCTGGGCTTGTTGTTGTACGCCAGGATGCACAGCAGGACCGCCATGAGGATGATGAGGATGCTCATGGTGCCGCCGGCGCCGGAGTAGCTGGCCCGGGGGCGCAGCGTGAGCCACCAACCTGCCAGTGCTGCCAGGGCGATGACGACGATCCAGATCTGGCCCCACATGGGTGTCATGGCGCTCTCATCGGTGCAGGTGCGGTGCGGCTTGAAACAGCCGGCACCCGGACCGCAACCACGGTCCGGGCACCACGGACGACGGCAGCCCCGAGATCAGTCAAACAATGATGTATCTATATCTTCGTATTCGGTCGCCAGCGACTGCCCGAAGACCGTCACCGACGCAATGATCACCACCAGAATCAGGGCCAGGATGACGGCGTATTCGGTCGCCGTGGGGCCATCCTGCTCCCGCACGAATCGGCGCACGCCGTCGAGAATCCCGCGCAAGGCCACGAGCCAGCTCCTGTGTCGGAAACGCGCTTCGACCTGCCTGAAGTTTACGAAACGCGCCCGGCCGGAAGCAAAACCCGGCTCGCGGGGGTGATAACAAGTGCGGAGTGTCGCCGGTTCCGGGGCGTGCCCGCGGGTTACCACACCGAGCTGCCGCCCGTGATCGACTCCGGCTCCTTGGCGACCTGGCGGGCCGTCTGCCCCGTTATGCGCCCCTCGCGCACCAGGCGGCGCAGGTCGTCGTCGAGCGTGAGCATGCCGTCGCGCCCGCCGGTCTGGATGCACGATTCGAGCGATTCGATCTTGCCGGTGCGGATGGCGGCTTCGACGGCCCGGTTGACGTGGAGCACCTCGAGCGCCAGGACGCGCTTCTGCGTGGGGTCCGCCGGCGGCAGCAGGTGCTGGGAGACCACCGATCGCAGAGCCATGGCAAGCTGTTTGCGCAGATCTTCCTGACTGTCGCGCGGGAACAGATCGATCAGACGCGTCAGGGCCCCCTTGGCGTCGCGCGTGTGCAGCGTGGTGAATATCAGGTGGCCGGTCTCGGCGGCGCTGACGGCCATCTGGGCCGTCTCGGGATCGCGTATCTCGCCCACCAGGATCACGTCCGGGTCCTGCCGCAGGGCGTACTTGAGCCCTTCGGCGAACGAGCCTACGTCGCGACCGACCTCGCGCTGCGTCACCAGGCCGCCCGGGGCCGGCGGGTGCACGTACTCGATCGGCTCCTCGATGGTCAGCACGTGGCGGTTGGTGCGCTCGCGCAGGTGGGCGATCAGGGCGGCCAGCGTCGAGCTCTTGCCCGAGCCGGTGACACCGGTGAGCACCACCATCCCGTTGGGATACGAGATCAGGCGATCGGCCAGCTCGGTCGGGAAACCCAGCCACTCAAACGACGGTATCTCGCCGGGGATCAGCCTGAAGCACGCACACGGAGCGCCGCGGGCGCGGTAGATGCTCACGCGGAAGCGGTGCGTCCGGTCGGCGTGCTCGATCTCGAGCGAGCAGTCGAGATTGCGTCCCTCCCAGCCGCCCTCGTTCTCCTCGCTGAGCACGAACTCGAGCAGCAACGCCGCCAAATGCTCGCGATCGAGCGGCGCGGAAGGCTGCTGCACCAACTGCCCCTCGATGCGAAACACCGGCGGATAGCCGGCCACCAGGTGCACGTCGGAAGCTCCAGCCTGCACCGCGTCGCGCAGGATTGCACGCAGCTTGCCGCGGGCGTCGCCGTTGCGGCGAGCGGAGGCATCGGTATCGCAATCGGCGGTCAGGTTCAGGTCGGTGCGGATCACGTCGGTTGGCTCCTTGCTTGCGCGGCACACGGTCGCCGGCGCAGGGGCCGACGCCCGTGGTTCAAATCGGTGCGATCGGCGGGCGGCTGAAAGCTCCGCCGCGAAGCGGGCACCGCGGCCGATTCCGGTAGCGTGCCGGCCCGCGTCCGCCGACACCCGGCCCGCATTGTTGTACGCCGCAGCGCCCGCGCGGTTGCAGCGGGTTATCGGAAGGTCTGGCCCATACGTGCTTCCGAAGGGCGCGACGCGCGCATGGGGGCAGCGCCGCCGCGCTGGCCGGCCCCTTTTTGCACTTATCACTCGGCATCCGGTGCGGGCCAGCGGCCCGACTTACTCGGCGGTATGGCTTTCGTAGGTGAGAATAGCCTGATGAAGTTCCTCGGCGCTGGTGGCGCGGTTGACGGCCTCGCGGAACTCCTCGATGTTCATCAGACGTGAGATCTTCGCCAGGGCCTGGATGTGGGGACCGGTCTGGTCGGGCGGGCTGACCAGCAGCACCACGAACGTGACCGGGCGCTTGTCCAGACTCTGGAAATCCACCGGCTGGGCGGGCTTGCCGGCGGCCATCACCAGCCGCGTGCAGCCGTCGCTCTTGCCGTGCGGGATGGCCAACCCGTAGCCGATGCCGGTCGTCCGCTCGCTCTCGCGTTTGAGGACGGCATCCAGGGCGGCGTCGCGGTTGACCAGCTCGCCCTTCTCGGCCAGCAGGTCGATCAGGGCGGTTATGACGGCGGTCTTCTCGTTGGCTTCGATGGGCACGAGAATGTGATCGGGTGTCAGCAGCTTGGAGAGTTCCATTACCGAGCCTCAGCCATGTTTGCGGAATCCGGGAATATAACCGCAACCGCCGGCCATTGCCAGCCGGGCAGCGCGGCTGTTCGCGCCCGGCCGGAAGGCATACGATGTAGTATGCGACCGATGAGGACCAACCCGCCACCGCAGCGTGTCTCCCGCCCGGCACCCGACCGCCGACCAGGGCGTTGCGCCGCCTCCAGCGGCCTGGGGCTGCTGCTGGCGCTGCTGGGAACCTGCGTGGGTACCGCTGAACCGACCGCGGTCATCACCGTCAGACCCAGCCACGTCTACGTGGGCGAGAGTGCCACGGTGACCGTCAGCGTAAGCGGGGCCGACCGCTGCGAGCAGCCGGTGCTGCCCGAGATATCGGACTGTGAGCTGCGCCCCGCCGGCACTTCCAGCCAGACCACCACCATCACAGACGCCCGCGGGCAACTGGTGACCCGGGCGGTAAGGCAGTTCCATTTCATGCTCACGCCGCTGAAAGCCGGACGCTACACCGTCGGCCCGGCCACCGTCATGGCCGACGGCCGGCGGATCAGGACCGAAACCGTCGAGCTGGTCGCCCGCGACGTGCCCACCAGTCCGCCCGAGCGGGCCGACGACGACACGCTGCCGCTGCGCGCGGTGATCACCTGCCGGCAGAAGAAGCTCTTCGTGGGCCAGAGGGCCGACTTCACGCTGACGATCAGCATCAAGGCGGCCCGCTACGGCCAGCGGCCGGTGGGCATGGACCTGATGCTCCAGTGCATCTCGGGCAGCTTCGGACCGTTCAATCCGCGCCAGGTCCAGACCGGACGCATCCCGCCGCCGGCCGACCAGCCCGACGGCGAGGCGTGGTATTTCGTCGAGCTGCCGGCCAGCTTCGTGCTCGACGAGCCGGGGCCGGTGGACTTCTCCGGCGTGTACGTGATGGCCGATTACCCGCAGCGCTTCTCGCGCGACCTGTTCGGCGACCTGCGCATCAGCCGGCGCAAGCGGCTGCGCATCCGCCCGCTGGTGGACGTGCCCGAGGTGCAGCCGCTGCCGGCCGACGGCCGCCCGGCCAACTTCAGCGGCGCGGTCGGGCACTTCGACATCAACGTCATCGCCGTGCCGACCAACGTGCGCGTGGGCGACCCGATCGAGCTGACCATCACCATCACCGGTGACGCGGTCGAGTCCCTCTCGCCGCCCGACCTCACCCGTATCCCGGGCCTGACCGATGATTTTCGCGTCGCGGTCACCGACCTGTCGGGCACGGTCTCGGGCAACCAGAAGCATTTCAAGCAGACACTGCGGGCCAAGCGGGCCGACGTGAAAGAGATACCCCCCGTCGAGTTCGTCTACTTCGACCCCGACCAGGAACGCTACGTGACCGCGCGCAGCGACCCGATTCCTCTGCTGGTCACGGCCGTCGAGCAGCTCGACGCCTCGGACCTGGGCGCGCTGAGCGCCGCCGGCCCGGTCGGCGGACCGCAGGCGCTGCAGACCCGCGACGGCCTGCGCGGCAACAAGACCGACCTGAACGAGCTGCTGGCCAGCAGTCCGGCCGTCGGCCCGGGCGCGCTGCTGGCGGTGACCGCCGCCGGCCCGCTGGTGTTCGCATTGGCCCTGGTGCTCGGCACGTTGTTGCGCAGCGACGCGGCCCACCAGTTGCGTCGGCGGCGCGGGGCGCTACGCGCCGCGCGGCAGCGGATCGACGCCGCCCTGCGCGAAAACCTCCCCGCCGGCCAGCTCGGCAGCCACGTGGAGGCCGCCTTGGCGCACTACCTGGCCGGCAGACTGGCCGTGCCGGCGGCCCGGCTGCGCGGCCCGGCGCTGGTCGAGACCCTGGCACAACGCGGCGTCGACGGACAGGTGCTCGAGCGCTGCCGGCAACTGCTCGAACAATGCCAGCAGGCCGCCTACGCCGGCGGGCCGAGCGACCACTCGCTGGCCGAGCAGGCCCAGCGGCTGCTCGATGAGCTGGAGCGGATCGAACTATGACGCGCGCAGGGAATGCGAGATTGTTGCTCCTGGCCACCGTGGCCGGGTTAGTCGCGACCGCGAGCGCCGCGCCGCCGCTGTCGCCGGGTCGGCAACGCGAACTGCTGCAGGAGGCCCTCAACGCCTTCGACCAGGCGGTGGCGCTGGCGGCCAGGGATCCGCAGCAGGCGGCCCAGCTATACGCGCGCTCGGCCGAGACGTTCGAGACGCTGCTGCGCGCGGGGCTGCGCAACCCGGCGGTGTACTACGATCTGGGCAACGCCTACTTCCGGCTCGGCAAACTCGGCCGCGCGATCCTCAACTACCGCCGGGCGGCGCGCCTGGCGCCGCGCGATCCGCAGATCGCCGCCAACCTGCGCTACGCCCGGCACCGCGTCGAACCCTACATCGCGCCCAGCGGCACCGCCCGGCTGCTCGACCGGCTGCTGTTCTGGGTCGCCATGACCACCGCCCACCAGCGGCTCACGCTGGCCGCCATGGCCGGCGCGCTGGGCTGGGGGCTGCTGACGCTGCGCCTGCGCTGGCGCCGCCGCGAACTGCTGGCCGTCGGCCTGGTCGGCGTGGCGCTCAACCTGCTGCTGGTCGGCTCGATCGTGGTCGAGCAGCGCCAGCAGGCCAACCGTCCGCCGGCGGTCGTGGTCGATCATGACCACGTGCTGCGCATGGGCCGCGGCGAAGGCTACGACCCCGTTCTGAGCCAGCCGCTGGGTCCCGGCGTCGAGCTGCACATCCTCACCACGCGCGGCGGCTGGGTCGAGGTCCAGCTCCCCGACGGCCACGTCGGCTGGCTGCCGGAGCAGGCCGTGGAGCGCATCTGAGGCGCCGCAGCCGACCGTCCCTCCTCGCAGGGGGGACCGCAAGGGGGCCGAGGACTGCGAATGCGAACCGCCAGCGGACAGCCGCGCCGTTGGCGCCGCCTGACAATTCGCCATTCTTCATTCGAAGCCCATCAGCGTTGCAAGGTCAGCTCGTGCTCGAAATCTCGACCCTCCCCCACGCCCCTGCCTGCCAGGGAGGGGAGTCGGCGGCACGCGCGCCGCCAGGAACGCCGTAGGGTGGGCACCGCCCGCCACGTTTGCTACGGATCACACATCGCCAGCAGATGCGCCGCACAGCCGGCGCGGCAATCCGACGCGCCGAAGCCCGGAATCGGCGCGCGCCCGCGAGCCGCCAATTCTGCCACCACCCGGCACTCGTCGGCCGGATTGCGCGAGGCCAGCCGAATCAGCTCGATACGCACCGCCCGGCGGCTCAGCAGGTAGTCTATGTGCCAGTGTTGGCGTTTGTGGCGTGCCAGGTGACGGCGGCCCCGGGCCACCAGGTGGCGGGATGCCCGGCCGACGTACACGTACCGCCCCGGCGCGAGCTGCCAGCGGCCCAGCAGGCCAACGGTCAGCAGCAGGTG